>CAZTEK010000105.1:0-5798 GCA_964612095.1 uncultured Verrucomicrobiota bacterium | reverse complement strand
GGTCGGCGGGCAGATATTTGAGCCAGAGATTCTGGGCTTCGGTGTCGGCGGGCATGGTGGCGTCGCCGCCGAAGTAGGTGGCGTAGAGGCGTTCTTTCGGGAAGCCCCAGACGCCGGTGATGAGTTCCCAAGCCCAGTCGATGGATTCGGTTTTGAAGTAGTCGCCGAACGACCAGTTGCCGAGCATTTCGAAGAAGGTGTGGTGGTAGGTATCCATGCCGACGTCTTCGAGGTCGTTGTGCTTGCCGCCAGCGCGGATGCACTTCTGGGTGTCGGCGGCGCGGCCCGGTTTGTAGGGGCAGTTGGACTGGCCGAGGAAGATCGGCACGAACTGGTTCATACCGGCGTTGGTGAAGAGCAGGTTCGGCGAGTCGGGCAGCAGGCTGCCGGATTTGACGATGGTGTGCTGCTTCGATTGGAAGAAATCGAGGAACGACTGGCGGATTTGATTTGAAGTCATGGTTACAGCTCTCAGTTATAAGTTCTCAGTGATCAGTGGGCGGAAAATCTACCACGAACGGCCCTGAATTCACGGATTTTTTTTGAATGTTTGAGGGGTCGGCCCGAAATATCGCGGTACAGGGTTCCGGGAAATGTTTTGATCAAGGCCGTTAGTTCGCCCTTGTCGAGTTTGCGTTTATACTGTTTTATTTGCGCCCTGTTGGGCTGTGCAGCCCCATCATGTATTACGCAGAAGGAGTTTAATTTTTATGAGCACCCGCAAAACATACGCGATCCGCTGTCCAAAGTGTAGACATGAACAGCAGGTTGAACTTTATGAGGCGATCAATGTAGCTCAGCAACCGGAGCTGAAAACTGCGTTGTTCGAGAACCGGCTCAATCGTATCCAGTGCGAATCGTGTGAGGCTTCATTTCGTATCGATAAACCGCTGCTCTATCACGACGCTGATCGCAATATACTTATTCACTGGATGCCTGATTCGGTTATTTCGCGCGAAGAGATTCTGGATGAATTTGACAGAAGCATGGAAGAACTTCGCAGTGTATTGCCGCCTGATATTGAGCCGCCGCGCGTTCGGTTGGTGTTTACCCGCGCCGAGCTGGTTGAGCTTATTTTCATTATCGAAGCGGGGATGGAGGAGCGGGTGGTGGAATATATTAAATACACCATTCACACGCAGAATATGAAGCGCGTACCGCCAGCAGAAAAGCAGTTGTTGTTAAATGTGCAGGATTCCACGGGCGATGAATTGCTTTTTGCCGTGCAGAATGTGGCAACCCTCGAGTTGGAAGATGTTTTGCGCTACCCGCGTTCCGGCTATCGTAGCGTGCGCGAAATGTACCAAAAGAAGCCGGATGAATTTTTGGAGCTTTTTCCCGGCCCGTACATCAGCGCTCGTGCGGCGCTGTCAGAAGAAAGCGCCGACGAAGACGAAGAGTAATTTACTTTTTCTGAGCTGCGTCGTTGAGTGCTTTCAGTGCTCCGTCGGCTGTTCCGGCCCATGGGCTACCAGCGTTTTCGGCTAGAAAATCTTCAAGCACAATACGTGCTTCGGCAATTCGTCCGCCTTGCTCCATACAGCGTGCGATGCTTAGGAGTGCCACGGGTTGGAGGTAGTTTTTGCTATGTTTCTTAGCGAAGGCTGCAAATTGTGTTGCTGCGCCGTTAAAATCGCCGTCTGCTTCGGTGCAATAAGCTAGACCGAGTTCGGCGGCGGGGCTCATTTCGTGGGTTTTATATTTTTTCAGGAACCGTTCGTATTGAACGCGAGCTTGTGCGTAGTTTCCTTCATTATAAAGGGTTTTGGCTAGATCGAGCAGAGCCACCGGTGCGGTTGGCGTTGAACTGTAGTCTTTTACTACGGCTTCAAGTGCTTGCGAGGTCTGGGCGGACATTAGCGCCTGCTCGGCGGTTGCCAGTTTGGTGGCTTTATGTTGTGCGCAGCCTCTGGAGACGAGAACCGTTACTACTGCGGCGAGAATACCCGCGCCGATCAGTTTTCCATAGCGCTTGAGAAATCCCATGACCTCCTGCACTTCATGCTTTGCAAGCTCCTGTTTTTTTTGCAGATCGGCATTTTGCTCATCAATCATAGTCAGACTCCTATTTATAAAGGGGGGTACTCTTATCTTTTCAGTCGCAGGATTCAAGCGCGTACAGCTTTAGAATCTGATCGGCTGTTTGTTGATCGGTTAGCCCGTCGGTGTTGATGCCGTGAGCGATGGCGGCATACAACGGGAGTCGCTTTTCTAGTAGCGCGCAAATTTGCGCTTTTTTATCGCCGGAAAGAAGAGGACGGGTCGTATCTTTTTGTACTCGTTGGAAAATAGTGTCCGGCGAAGCGGTTAGGCAGATGACCAAGCCGCTTTTCTCAAAGTCGGTGATGTTGTCGGGGTTTAGTACGATGCCGCCGCCGGTGGAAATAATAAGGCCGCTACGGGTCGAAAGTTCTTTAACCAGTTCGCGCTCCATGACGCGGAAGGCCGGCTCGCCATCCGTTGCAAAGATCTCTGAGATGGGTTTTTTCTGCCGTTGTTCGATAATGGAATCCATGTCGACCAGTTCCATGCCGGTGCGTTCTGCTAGTACGCGGCCTGTCACGGTTTTTCCGGTGCCCATGAATCCTATTAGGATGATGTTCTGTTTTTTCATCTTCATTTCGAAAAAGTAAACGCCCCGAAACTTCGGGGCGTTATACAGAAACAAAACTATTAAATACAGCCTTAGGCGTTATTTTTCATCAGCGATTCGCGGATGTCTTTGTTAGTCATCCGGCGAATAATTGTTTCTGGGATACCGACTGCAGCCAAGCGTTTTTTCTGCTGGGCTATACGGTAGCGCTTAGGTCCGGCTTTTTTTGTCGGACGGCGAAGCGGTTTCTTACGCATTGAACGGCGAATTCTCATTTTTCTTCTCCAAAGGCTTATCGTTTTTAAACGAGCGGTGTAAGCTACACAGGCTGATTGAGTGAATCAACTTAAAAAAGGAGCTTTTCCATGGGGCGTATAAAACTCGAAATGCCGACGGTCTATTCTTTTAAAACCGAATTAACCGTTCGTATTACCGATATTAACTATGGAGGGCACCTTGGGAATGCCAATGTGCTGGCTTTAATGCATGAGGCCCGCGTCCGTTTTTTGAAATCTTTTGGTTACAGCGAAATAGACGTTGAAGGGTATGGCACCATCATGCTCGATTCAGTTGTTATCTATAAAGCGCAGGCCTTTGCGGGCGATATTTTGCGGATCGAAGTGACTGCGGGCGACTTTAGTCGATTGGGTTGCGACATTTTTTACCGGATTACTAATCGAGAAAGCGGCGCAGAGGTCGTGCTGGCTAAAACCGGTATCGCCATTTTTGATTACGCCAACCAGAAACGAATTTCACCGCCTGACACGTTTATCAAAAAGCTCGGCGGCTGACTTTTCGTTTATCGGCACCCTGAAATTTATCCACGTCCTGCCTTAGGGAGCTTTGCGCCAAAAACAAGACGCAACAAAAAAGCATTCATAATGATAAATAATACAAAAACGTATCATAACGTGGCGTTAACCCAAAATTGAATTCGATTTAAAAAATCGCAACTTATTTATAATAAACGAATTAAAAAGCATAAATATTTTCAGGCATGTATTTTGCTTAATACATGAAGCGTCCACGGCAACCGCGAAAAATAATCCGTAAGGAAGTAGGGTTGGTTGAAAGAGTAACCGCCGAAATGGTGACGAGCGGATGAGCAAGATGGTGGCGGAGAGCGGTGGTTGGCGGGGTGAAAATAGAATACGTCTGGATGGTTCGCACGGGGAAAGGGACTGTTAGACGTATTCGGAATCAAAACTGAAGCAAGAAAAGGAGTATAGAGGGTATGAAAAAGAAAGTGATTATGATGTTAGTTGCGGTTGCTGCCGCAGGGGCCGTTCGCGCGGCGGATGCGAGTGCTTCGGCAGATTTTGCCAGCGCCTATATCTTCCGTGGGGTTACTTATAACAATGGACTGGTGTTCCAGCCCGGTGCGAAAATCTCCGGTTTTCCGATTCCGGAAGAGTACGGCTCTGTCGCCGTCGGCACTTGGGCTAATTATGACCTGAGCGATGGGGACAGGGATTTGCCGAAGAATGAGTTTTCGGAAATCGATTACTATGTTACCTACACGCTACCGGTGAAAGTGGTCGATCTTAGCGCGACCTACACGGAATACACCTATCCTAACAGCGGCGGAACCGAAGCCGACAGGGAAGTTGCCTTGAGTGCCGGTAAAGCGATCGGGGGAACCGGGCTATATCCGTCGATCACAGCTAACTACGGTCTGGGCGGAGCAGTGGAAGATAGCTGGTATATTCAGGGTGGACTGGATTATACCAAGAAGCTGACTGATGCCTTAACCCTTTCCTCTGGCGTAAAAGTCGCTTATTTGATCAGTGATACCGGCGATGACGGATTCAACGACGCAACCGCCAAGCTCGGATTGAGCTATGCACTGACAGAAAACTGGGCGATCAATGGATCTTTGAACTACGTTGCGCAGCTGGATGACGATGTACTCGTCGATGCGGATTACAATGCGGGAACCCTTGGTTACGATAAAGATTTTTTCGCAACCATTGGCCTGTCCTGTAACTTCTAAGAGTAGGGCTGTGAAGATTAAAGAGGCGTGCTGAACTCAGCCCGCCTCTTTTTATTTGTTTCCAAGCATTGGGAAACGGTCTATAAAGCAGACTTTCCAACAGGAGAAGAAAATGGACGAACTGCTCAAACAGCTAAAAAACAATGCCAAAGAAAGCCCGGAAAATCTGGCGAAACTGCTTGGCACCACCGTGGCCGATGTGGAGGCCAAAATCGATGCCTATGAGAAGGCTGGCATCATTCAGGGCTACCAAGCCGTCATCAATGAAGACAAGCTCGACGGCGCGCCTGTTACTGCAGTTATTGAAGTTCGCCTCACCGCTGAACGCGAAGGCGGGTTCAATCGTACGGCCGAACGGATCAGTCGTTTCCCTGAAGTTCGTTCTGCCTTTCTTATGTCCGGCGGCTACGACCTGCTCCTTTTTGTCAGTGGTAAAACCCTGAACGAAGTCGCCAGCTTTGTCAGCGAAAAGCTCGCGACGCAGTGCGGCGTGGTTGGAACAGCCACGCACTTTATGCTCAAAGCCTACAAGAAAAACGATGTCCTCATGCGTGGATCCGATGAAAACGAACGACCCCAAATCTCTGCGTAATCGCATTGCTAGCCATGTGCGCGATATCCCGCGCTCCGGAATCCGCGATTTTTTTGATATCGTCAGCTCCCGCGCTGACGTGATCAGTCTCGGTGTCGGAGAGCCAGATTTTGTTACGCCCTGGCACATTCGCGAAGCCGCCATCACGGCGCTGGAGCAGGGTGTTACCAGCTACACGTCCAATCTTGGACTACTTTCATTGCGTAAAGAAATTTCCGGCTATGTCCAAAAAATCACCGGCGTTACCTATAATCCGGAAAACGAAATCCTGATCGCCGTTGGCGTCAGCGAAGCGATGGATCTGGCTGTTCGCGCGCTGATTGAACCCGGCGACGAAGTGCTCTACCACGAACCGTGCTACGTTTCGTACAGCCCGGTCGTGATTTTTGCGCATGGCGTTCCGGTTAAGGTCGAAACCTCCGCCGAAAACGGATTCAAGCCGACCCGCGCCCAGCTCGAAGCCAAGGTCACCAAAAAGACCAAACTGCTCATGCTGAACTTTCCGACCAATCCGACCGGAGCGGTTCTTTCGCGGCAGGAAGTCGAAGAGATTGCCGCTTTCGCGATTGAGCATGATCTGATTGTCCTTACGGATGAAATTTACGGCGAACTTACCTACG
>CAZTEK010000104.1:0-5828 GCA_964612095.1 uncultured Verrucomicrobiota bacterium | reverse complement strand
GCGATGAGGTCGGCGTGCAGGTGTACCGATGGCATGGCGGCGAGTTTGCGGATATGCGCTTCGACTTGTTCCGCATGGAGCGGACGTTTGATCCGTTCAGCAACATCAGGATTGAAGGTTTGTACGCCGACTTCAAGCTGGAGGAATCCCGGCGGCGCTTCGGAAATCAGTTTTTCGAGCGTCGGCGGCAGGTGGTCTGGCTCCCACTCGAGGTGGAGCATCATGCCGTCGCGGCGGTTTTCGAGAAAGAAGCGCAGGACGGCGGCGGCATGAGCGGCGTTAATGTTGAAGCTGCGGTCGAGGAATTTGAAAATCCGTACGCCGCGTTCGATCAGTTTTCCAAACTCCGGAAAGATCCGTTCGGACGGGAAAAAGCGGACGCTTTCTTCAAGCGCGGAAAGACAATATTCGCAATGGAACGGACAACCGCGCGAGGTTTCGATGTAGATGCGGCGATGGGCAATGTCTTCGTCGGTGTATTCATCGTAGGGCAGAGCGATGGTTTTTAGGTTGGCGGGTTGAGCGCGAATGACTTTCGGAAGAGGGGCTTCGCTTAATAAATCCCGGCACAGAGCTTCAATGACACTTTCACCTTCGCCGCAAACCAAGTGATCCGCAGTGTGGAAGAGGGCAAGGTTGTCGTATTCGTAGCTGACTTCGGGTCCACCGATGATGATTTTTAGGTTTGGACAGATTGCACGCAGGATGGCGACTATTTCGGTGATGAGGGTGAGGTTCCATATATAGACACTGAAAAGAACCATCTTTGGATTGTACGTCAGCAGTTTTTCGGCGGCGGCTTGTGGGGAGAGGCGGTTGTCGAATTCAGCGATAACTGATTGGTTATAAAGACGGCCCAAATTGGCCCGCAGGCAACGTAAGGCCAGCGAGCTATGGGAATAGCGGGCGTTAAACGTTGAGAAAACAATGTCCATACGTTACAAATACGCGCTTTATCCAAGGTTGAGGAGAGAAAAATGGCGAGTCCCATTTGTGTCTATGGAAATCCGGTGCTACGTAAAAAGTCGATACCGGTGAAAGAAGTCACGGCGGAAGTCCGTACGCTGACCGATCGAATGCTTGGCATTATGTATGCGCAGGATGGAATTGGTTTGGCTGCCGAGCAAATTGCGCACACGGAAGCCGTTTTTGTGCTCGATGTGCCAGTTGATGCGGATAAAAACGAGCAAGGCCTGCCAAATAATCCTGGCATCAAAATGCCGCAGGCGTTTATTAATCCAGAAATTATTGGTGAGTCTGAAGAAACCGCGATTGCTGAAGAAGGGTGCCTTAGTTTTCCGAAGCTTTATGTGCCAGTTGAACGTCCTGCCGAGGTGGTTCTGCGCTATCTGGATCGCGATGGGAATGTGCAGGTGCTAAACGCCCGAGGGTTGCTGTCCCGAGCCATTCAGCACGAATTAGATCACCTTAATGGCGTGCTGTTGGTCGATCATATGTCGACGGCGGAAAAGCTGAAGCATTGCTTGCGCCTGCGCGGCATAAAAAAGTGGTATAAAAGCAGGGGTTATTAACGATGCGCGGAATGCTCTCATTATTGGTGAGCATTGTGTTGTTCAGCACGATTGAGGTGGCATCTAAGCTGATGCAGTCCGGCGGCGGAATTGCCGGGCAGTATCCGTTCTGGCTGGCGGCGCTTCGCTTTATCATTACAGGGATGATTCTGTTTATCCCTGCGGCGCGTCAGCTACGAGGCAGGCCGCTGGACGGACGCGATATCATCTTGCTGGCGGGGCTCGGACTGTTGGGCGTTACGCTGATGTCTAGTCTCTATCATCTCTCAATCACTTTTTTGCCGGCGAATGTCGCAGCACTCGTATTCAGTTGTAATCCAGTATTCGTGGTACTTTTTGCTCCGCTGGTACTGCCGGAAACGATCACCCGCCGCAAACTCGCTGCGGTAGCGGTTTGTTTAATTGGTATTCTGGTGCTTGCCCGTGGTCGTGCGGACGGGGTGTCGCTGACCGGATTGTTACTGATGCTGGCGGCGATTATCATATTTGCGCTCTATACCGTGCTGTTCAAAAAAATGACCCCGCGGTTTGGTGCATTACCCGTCACTGCTTTTGCGAGTTTAGTCGGCGGGTTTTGTATTCTGCCGTTGGCGTTTGGGTTTGAAGGGTTTCCGCTCACAACGTATGGAACGGCTGACTGGCTTGGAATTGCTTATTTGGCGGTGATTGGAACGGCTGTCGCTTATTTTTTATTTATCTACGGAATAAGTCATGTCGAAGCGAGCGCTGGCTCCATGGTCTTCTTTCTGAAACCATTTCTGGCCGCGCTTTTTGCGTGGATGGTTCTTGATGAAGCCTTGACCTTACCGATGTTGATCGGAGGCGTATGTATTCTCAGTGGAATGCTGATTGCACTGGTGCCTGCCCGCAAATGATAGTCTAGGAGCCTTCGTCGCGTTATGTTGTTTCTCGGATGATGAGGTTCCCTTTAAGATAAATCACTTCCGGCTTTGCCGGTTCAACAATCGTCTGAAAAGCCATATGAACCATTTCTTTAATTGGCTGACAGATGGTGGTGATTGGGGGGATGAATTGCGCTGCGGTTGGAATATCATCAAATCCAGTGACAGCAATTTGCCCCGGAACAGCGATGCTGGCGTCATGCAATGCGTGTAAAGCGCCCATGGCTATTAGGTCCGTGGTGCAAATTAGTGCGTCGGGTCTTAATTCGGATTTTAGAAGTTGTCGTGTGATTTCTCGTCCGGTTGCGAAAGGATCCTTTTCTTCGGATACGATCACTGTCATTTGGATATGGGCATCTGAAGCGGCTTTTTTGAGTGCGGTTTGACGCAACCGATGTGCGGGCAGAGGTCCAGAAATGCAGACCAGATTTTTTCGTCCGTTGTCGGCTAAATGCCCGACGAGCTGTTTGGCCGCATCGTCTTCATCGACGGTTACCTTGAGACTGTTTTCATTGGAGGATCCGTGTCCTATGCGAGCGACCGGCAGGTGGTTGAATTTTTGCAACCAAAGCGCTTCGGTATCTGAGCCGAGGACAATGAGTCCATCGAGGGCGTGTTTATGGAGCGATTGCAGATCCTGCTCATTGGGAATGCGGTTGAGAAATCCGGCCAGCACTAGAGAGTAGTTGTGTTCATGCGCTTGAGTTTGGATCTGTTTAATCAGTGCGCCAAAGAAGGGGTCGTTAAAATCATATACCGTTACGCCGATGGTGCGGGTGGCCTTTCCTTTAAGTGACAAAGCGGCGGCGCTGGGAACGTAGCCCATGGCTTCGGCGGTTTTCAGAACCCGCGCGATGGTGTCTGGTGTAATTCCTATTTCTGCCGCTTTCCCGGACAGGACGCGCGATACCAAAGCGATAGATACGCCCAGCTTTTCAGCAATTTGTTTTTGACCGACCGCCATTTAAACCTCCATGGAATAGTGGAGTACAGGAATCTTGGAATGCTGGGGGCAAAAAACCATTATTCCAGAATTCCATCAATCCATTATTCCGCCCTTTACTCTCCTCAAACTATTGAGACAGTGGATGGATGAGAAACAAAAGGCAAGTTTTTGCTTGTGGAAATAGGCATAAAGTATTATCTCAAACAATTGAGATAACAACTGGAGGCAGAATGAAGAATCTTTTTGATCTGACGGATAAGGTGATTGCCGTAACGGGTGCGGCTGGTGTGCTGGCAGGTGGAACGGCAAAGTATCTGCAGGAGCAGGGGGCTTATGTGGTCTATCTGGATCTGAAACAGGAACAGGTTGATAAAACGGTTGCCGAGGCAAAGAAGATTTCTGGCAAATGTTGCGGCTATGCCTGCAACGTGCTCGATCAGGCGGCACTGGATTCTGTCTATGAAAAAATTATGGCGGATATCGGACGGATTGATGTGCTGATCAACGGCGCGGGCGGCAATATGCCCGGTGCAACCATCGGCCCCGATCAGGATGTGTTTGATTTGAAAATGGAAGACTACAGCAAGGTGCTGGATTTGAACCTCAAAGGTACCGTGATGCCGACGATGACTTTCGCGAAGGCGTTCAAAGCTCAGAAGTCTGGATGTGTAGTTAACTTTTCCTCCATGTCTGCCACGCAGGCGCTGACCCGCGTGCTGGGTTATTCCAACGCCAAAGCTGCCATTGACAATTTCACTAAGTGGATGGCGACGGAAATGGCGCTGAAGTATGGCGATAAAGTCCGTGTCTGCGCACTGGCGCCGGGCTTCTTCATTGGCAATCAGAACCGCGCCTTGCTGATTAAAGAAGATGGCTCTTACACCGAGCGCGGCCAGCAGGTGATCAACAAAACGCCTTTCCGCCGCTTCGGTGAGCAGGAAGAAGTGTACGGCACCATCCATTATCTGATTTCAGAAGCCGCTAAATTTGTTACTGGGGTCATTATTCCGGTTGATGGCGGATTTTCAGCATACACAGGAGTCTAAACATGAGTGAAAAAAAATATTCTTTATTGGTAGCAACTAGCATGGGCGTTCGACTGACGCCTGTTGATTCACAACCCTTTCATTGCAGTGATACGTTCAAAATGCAGGCAACCAGCGCAGAAACAAATGTGGCTAGCGTTGCTTCCTGCCTTGGTCTGTCGGTTAAGGTGTTGACCGCGTTTGTCAAAGACAGTCCCGTGGCGCAATTCATTAAGAGCAATCTTCGAAGCCGGGGGATGGATTTTGAAGGACCTGAGTTTGAGCAGGGCGACCCGTGGGGCTATCGCCATCAGATCAACATGGCCGACAGTGGATTCGGCTCGCGCGGGCCACGGGTTCAGAATGATCGTGCCGGCGAAGTCGGTCGCGAGCTCAGTGCGGATGAGTTTGATCTGGATCGGATTTTTGCTAAAGAAGGAGTTCGGATTGTTCACCTCTCAGGCCTGATTGCGGCGTTGTCACCGAAGACCAGTCAGCTCTGTTTGGATATTGCTCGCATCGCCAAAGCGAACGGCTCGTTAATCTCGTTCGACCTGAACCACCGCGCCAGCTTCTGGAAAGGTCGCGAGAAAGAACTTTCCGCGGCCTTCGCCGAAATTGCTTCGCGTAGTGATATCCTGATTGGCAACGAAGAAGATTTTCAACTTTGCCTTGGCATCAAGGGTCCGGAAGCGGGCGGCAAAGGACTGGACGAAAAAATTGACGGCTTTAAAGAAATGATCGGTCGCGTTCAGGCCGCTTATCCCAATGCCCGTTATTTCGCAACAACGCTTCGCGAAGTGATTTCAGCAAACAGTCACATGTGGGGAGCGCTGGTCACGGACGGCAAGGAGTGGGAAGTCATCAAGCCGCGCGAGATCGGCGTGCTGGATCGCATCGGTGGCGGTGACGGCTTTGTTGGCGGCTTGCTTTATGGAATTCTCAAAGGCTGGAACGTGCAGAAGTGCGCTCAGTTTGGTTGGGCCAGCGGAGCGCTTGCGGCAACCATGCTGACCGACTATGCTCAGCCAGCCGATGAAGATCAGCTTTGGAGCATTTGGAAAGGCAACGCACGGGTTAAAAGATAACGGAGTAGTGGAGTAACGGAGTAGTGGAGTAAGGGAGTTTTGAATATGAAAGCAGATATAGGACTGATTGGTTTAGCGGTAATGGGTGAGAACCTGGTTCTCAATATGGAGAGCAAGGGCTTCAAGGTTGCGGTATTTAATCGCACGGTGGAAAAAGTGGACGCATTTATCGCTGGGCGCGGTGCAGGTAAAAATTTTATCGGTTGCCACAGTATTAAAGAGTTCTGTGCGAGCCTTGAGAGCCCGCGTAAAGTAATGATGCTCGTCAAAGCTGGCAAGGCCGTAGACGATTTCATCGAACAGGTGATTCCGTTTTTGGAGCCAGGCGACATCAT
>CAZTEK010000103.1:0-5846 GCA_964612095.1 uncultured Verrucomicrobiota bacterium | reverse complement strand
CCGCCCGAATTCCGGTAAAAATCGACCGAAAACGTTCCAGTGTTGTAAGCACCCAACCCGAGAATGACCGCCTGGCTGGCGCCACCGGCTGTTGTTGCCGAGGTGGATTTTCCGAGAACCTGACTGGTGTTGACGCCCACCCCGTTGGTGACCTGAACCGTGCCACTTAAGTACGATCCCCACGAATCTTGCCCGGTAAGCGCACCGGTCGTATACTCGAAGCCGTTGCTGTAAACCCCGCTAGAAGCGGCCTGACTCGCGCAAGCTACGGCCACGGCGGCCACTGTGAGATATAAAATGCGGGTTCTTTTTTTCAAATTTACTACTCCTGTTTTGATGTCCCAGTTTGCGGTTATCGCAGTCCTTTCGTACACCCCGAACTCCATGCCGCCGGTGAGTTGAGCCATGAGACATAGCCACCCGGACGCGGCTCGTCCGGATGATATCACCCATTTCATCTTTAGTTGGTCGGCGTGCCAGTGAGCGAGATATTATCCATGAAATGGAGATTATCTGTCGACTTGCCGGTCCGGATGTACGCTCTATCCCACGAAGTCTCATCCACGAGATATGTCTTAGTCGCAACCGTTGCGGCAGAATCAAAATAGAGCTGTCTTGCTGGGCCCGGAGTTGTCAGGTTCTGGATATACACTCCGGTAATCAGATTATTCTGGAAGTCCAGATTCATCGTAAGCCGATGCCATGCATTAAGTGCAGTAATGGTTGAATCGCCTGCGGCTTCAAACATCAGAACCTCGGTGCCGGTTCCGACTCCGTCTCGGAACATAATATTAGCGCTGGTCCCCCGGAGGGCTATACCGCTTGACCTGTCCGCAGAAGAGCCGAACCCGACATACATCGAGTGCACCGTAGAGCCACCCGAGCCCCGGTAAAAATCGAC
Source organism: uncultured Verrucomicrobiota bacterium (assembly GCA_964612095.1). Taxonomy (GTDB): domain Bacteria; phylum Verrucomicrobiota; class Kiritimatiellia; order Kiritimatiellales; family Tichowtungiaceae; genus Tichowtungia. Next base: position 4,945 of record CAZTEK010000103.1, on the reverse strand, counting down.
CGAAAACGTTCCAGTTTTGTAAGCACCCAGCCCGAGACTGACCGTCCGGCTGGCACCACCGGCTGTTGTTGCCGAGGTGGATTGTCCGAGAACCTGACTGGTGTTGACGCCCACCCCGCTGGCGACCGGAACTGTACCACCCAAGAACGTTGCCCACGAATCTTGCCCGGTAAGCGCTCCGGCCGTATAGCCCGATTCGAAGCCGTTACTGTAAACCACATCAGAAGCGGCCTGACTCGCGCAAGCTACGGCAACGACTGCTGATGCGAAACATAACATACGGATTTTCTTATTCATATCATCCCTCCTGTTTTGATTTTCCACACTCTGATTATTTGACGATGACTCAATCCCGATCGATCATCGCAAACCCCTTCTGACTCCTAAACAACCTGCGCTAAACCGGGTGATGTATTGGATGACCCATTTTACACGCAGCACCAATAACACAACCCCCAAAGAACGCCGTCAGTTTACCGAATCCATCCGCATCTGACTATACCGTGTTTATGCCAATGATAACGCAATCCTGCCTCATCGAGCCGGCAAAGCCCTAATAACCCTGCGCGACACAGAATCGAATCAAGACCCCTGCAGCGACTTTAAACAAGACCGCTGGATCTGAACAGCCACACTCAACCCGATCCCGTTATGCTGCCGTCTATCGCCGGATCGCCGCTGCGACAGCCAACGGTTTCCCTTGGCCGGAATCCCTTACGGGTTTCCATGAGGAGTTGCCAACACCACGCGGTCTACATAGAACCCGCATTCGGCTTCGGCACTGCCGTTCACATAGGCCGGACCGGTGAATTTGGCCGACACCCAGACGTCCCACTGATTGCCCTCCGGGTTGTCATCCTGAACATAGACGCGGTCGAGAGCCAACTGGATGCGCCACTGGTCATGGCCATATAAATATGTTCCGGGCCTGATTCCACAGCGGCCCAGCTTGTACCAGTGGTACTTGCCGTCCTGGGGAATTTCAGGCTTCCGAATAATCAGCGAGGAAAGAGTCTTTTTACGCTGGGGATCGTGAACGCCAAAGACAGGATCTTTCTGATGATACTCGAGATCGGTTCTTGAAACCCGCATCGCCTTGCCGTCACTGGCCTCGGGATCGGCGACGATCACACGCCGCTCATTCGCTTCAATAAAATCCGGCCAGTAGAACTGTACCACATCAAAATTCAGGAATTGGGCAGGCACCGGTAATGGATTGGCCCAGCGCTGCAACTGATTAGCCAGCTGGTCGAGATGCGGTTTACTGATTTTTTCTGAATAACCCAACCTTTTGAGAAGTGAACCGGCCCGGGTCTCGACTCGACGCATCGCCGCATTCCGATCCAGCGGCATGATGCCGCCAGCAGGCAGCTTGCCTTCCAGCTGATCCCAATTCGCCAGCATCGTATAGTCCAGCCGGATGCGTTCGCGATAAACATGCAGCAACGCCGGACTATCTGGGGCACAGGCGGCCTCGGCGCGGTCAAACAGGGCCTGCATCTCAGCGTAAAAGTCTGGTGTCACATAGCTGATTCCGCCGATGGCATCGCCCGATGTGCGCGGCGCGGGTAAATTGCGCTGACCCTGAACCAACCGATCATAAAAGTTGCGCATGAACGGTGCTGCATCGCCATAGTAGCCCTGCATGAACACATCAACCAGCGGTTCGATAGGCTGGTCAGGCTCTAACATCACCCGATAGGCCAACCAGATAAAGAGGGGGGAAAACTGGGTCTGTCCCTGCCACGGGACGGCACTGTCGGTGTCGTTCTCGTAGAAAAATCCGAGTGCATTATTGGCGAAAAATAAGCGCATATCGTCAAAAAAGACCGGGCTGGCCATGGTGAAGGGGAAATTGGCCTCAATATACTTTTCGCCATAGTCCCATATGGAAAGGTGCTTGCTGATTGCGACCCATTGCCGCAAATTCGCCAAACGCTCAGCATTAATTGGATGCATCAAAGAATGCCAAGGCTCAGGATGGCTCCGACTGCCAAAGTCGGGCATGTACCAGTCGCACCACTTGATGACAACATTGTCACGCGGCCGCAACGTCCGGGGCGGAATCTGGGTCGTCATATAGGCAAACGTCTCCAGTAGCACCTCTGGATACTGTTCACGCACACCGTCGGCCAGGAAGTTGACAAAGTCGATCATCGTCGCGCTGGCCGAACCCTCCTGCTTGATCAACGTCTGGCAGCTCGGGCATTGGCAAACCAGAAGATTGTCGTTTTGCTTAACATGATAAACACTAGGCGGCTGCACGCCTTCTGAAAGGGGAAACCGTTTTTTATCGGCCGCAATCGACTCCAGCAGACGGGTCAGAGCAATCTTGCGCACCTCCGGATGCGTCAGGCAGAGCTGACCTTCTCTTCCTGTTTTGTCGGTCGGCACCCGCCGACCCTCCTTGTCCAGTACGTAGTATTCCGGATGGTCGGTAAAATAAATTTCGGACGGAACATAGATATTAAAATTATGCGCGGTTGTGGGAAAAGGCCCATCGTAGTCGCCGCCGCCATAACGCGCCTCGCCGCCGCGCATGCGTCCCCCCGCCTGATTGCCCCGGTTACGCACCCGAAAGTGGGTTTCCCGCTCCGAAAGATCGGGATCTTTGCCTAAACCCTTCGACCAAAACTGGGTGTGGACATGCCGGATGCGAGCTGCCGGCTCGGCCCGGCGGTTCAAAGAGCCCAGCATGAGCTCTGGCCGATTCGGCACGACCTCCGTGTCGCGGTCGAGCCAATAGACCCCGGCCTCACGCTCCAGAAAATCGTAAACTCCGTACAGAGTGCCTCGCGGCCGCCCTCCTGTGATGACCAGATCGTCACCGACCCGGCGTAACAGCCATTCCTCCGCGCCCAACCCGGCCGAGTCGATACCTTGAGACGCGGCAAAATCTGTCCATCCCAAATAAATGGCCGGTGAATTTACAGGCGCACCGGACTCGGTCACGACGGGGAACTCGGCACCGGTGACCTTTTTCAAATAGTTCGCCAGTTCAACGGCAGCGGTGCGTTCGGCAGGCATCGAATTGGCGGCCGTGACGATCCTAAAGGTTGTCTTCCCGCCTGCGGCCAGGGTCAGTGGCGCAGGTGCCTTTAGGTCGCTCACCGGGCCGGATTCATTCGTGAAGCTGCAACCCGCTCCGGCAGAGACCAGGGCGACAAACAGGGTTAGCGCTAAGACGGACTTCATTTTTTCTCCATAATTCTTCATATTTATCCTCTCATTCATCGATCGATAGGTTTATTTGGTGCCCTGCTCTAAAACTTTTCCGGCGTCAGTTTCCCTTGGATTGCTTAACATTCTGCGATTTCAGCATAAGGTAAGGCAGATTTCCGTTCTGAGTTTCCTCACCTCCCATGCTCATTTTCAAATAGTTTACCAAATCCACCGCATCTGACTATACCGTGTTTATGCCAACTGTGACGCAATCCTGCCAAGAGGAAATGTCTGCAAGAGCGGCTAAATACAGACCTGCCGGCCAAAAACCTTGATTTCAGGCCTAATGCGTTATATTGTCACCGGAAATAAAACGTGAGCGATCTGCCATGAGAGACCCCCTACTGCCGAACATAAAAAAAACTGGAACTACCTCAATAAACCACCGGCTGGCGGCATCGGCAGAAATCGCGCCGACCTTTCACTTTCTCGACTATACCTTTCGCCCAGTACTCTGCCACCTGACCATCGCGCGCCGGCGACACGCGGGAATGCACACCCATCGCTACTGCGAGCTGACCTTCGTGACCGGCACCCCGATGCACTATTTCACGCCCAACGAAAAAATTCAGGTGGAGGACGGTCAGGTTTTCATCATGCCACCCGGCGTGATGCACGACTGGAAACACTCAGCTGGGGTAAGCGAACTCTGGGGTTTTATGCTGGAAGTCGGACATAAGGGGCGTATGGACGGACGCATCCTGGAGCAGGCCGCCGCCGCCGTCAACTATCGCTTGACGCCCAGCAAGGAGACAGCAACCCTGCTCAGGCTTTTCCTTCAGGATGCCACCCGCACGAAGGACTTCATCCCGACGGTCAACGCAAGCCTCGCTCAGGCTTTCTTAGCGAGCATGATGCGGGAGGTTTTTTCCCAGCTCCCAGAAAAAAAAACCGTTCCGCTGAGAATGCCGGTGGCGCGGGGGCTGCTGGTCGAACGGGCGCGGCATTACATGCAGGTTAACCTGTCCCATTCCCCGCGAGCGGAGGAGGTGGCACACCATCTCGGGATCAGCGTGCGGCAACTGCACCGAATCTTCCTTGCCGAACAAGGCGTCCCCTTAGGCGAATGGTTCTTCAACGAACGATTGGCCCGCGCCCAGGCGCTGTTAGCCAATGAACACGACCTGCCGATTAAAAATATCGCGGCCGAGTGTGGCTTCCCCAACGTCTCCAATTTCTGTCTCCGATTTAAAGAGTGCTTCAGCTACACCCCTTCTGCATACCGCGTCCACTGCCAGCAGTAATCTGTGGCGCGGCATCTGCAGAAAAACTCACCGCCCGATGCGCGATTGAAACGGTTATTCTTCCCTGAAACAACCGGGCAATAAAAAACGGGGAGAGTGCACTCTCCCCCGTTTTCCACCCGCTGCAACACATTATACGGAATCAATTTGATTGGTATTGATCAGATTAGAACAATAAATTTTCTACCACCCGCTTCGCTAGAGAAACCTCCGAGGAGTTCAGAGGATAAAGGTAAGGGCTGGAATAAACGATGGCCAGAGGTTCTCTGCCTTACTCCGAAGTCTGCTCCAGCGAAGCGGGTGGTGAAAAAAATACTCATTAAGTTAATTTCGTATTACAGTCGCCGGTTGAGGGCACCCCGGCAAATGCCGTAGAGGTTAAGCGACCTTCACAGACTCCCTGTGCCGGGCGGCATCTTCCTGCTTTCCGCGCTCTTCAAATTCTTTCAGCGGCAGCCAGGCAATAATAACTATTCCCG
>CAZTEK010000102.1:0-5883 GCA_964612095.1 uncultured Verrucomicrobiota bacterium | reverse complement strand
GATGAACCGGATTGAACGACCCGGGAAGCATCAATCCGCGTTCCGCGCCGACGGCCTGCGCGATCAAAACCAATAGCCAGTCACTCAACAACGCTTCCTGTTCCGCGCGGGCGGTTTTAGAGAAATAAAGCGCGTAGAGTTTTTCGACTTCACCGGTTTTGATGCAAATAAAAGCGCGGTCTTCGCCGCGCCGCTGACGATCGGTCATTAATGCCGCACTGCACGAAACACCAATGACTCCTGAATCCTGTCCCCTGACCGCTGTTTGAGCCAGCTTACTGGCGGTTTCGGGCGAAACCGATTGTTCGGGGGTTTCTCCGAGGAAGCGCTCCAGCGCTTCCGGCGAGTACGGCACATGCGCTTCGACAACGAAGCGTGACGCGCCGGGCGTGGTGAGCAGTGCATTGAGCGCACCCGATCCGCCGCCGGTGGTGACCAGCACCGCACGGAAGCCGGAGTTGAGAATGCGCTCTATGCGTTGGTTGCTCACTTAATCACGGAGACTTCGGTAATGGTGATCGTTTCTTTCGGAACGTCACCTGAAGCGGTCGGAACGGCGCGAATGGCATCAACCACGTCCATGCCTTCGACGACTTTACCGAAAACGCAATAGCCCCAGCCCTGCTGAGTCGGCGCTTTGAAATCGAGGAAACCGTTGTCGACGACGTTGATAAAGAACTGCGCGCCAGCGCTATGTGGATCGGAGGTGCGGGCCATAGCAATCGAACCGCGAACATTTTTCAGGCCGTTGTTGGCTTCGTTTTCCACGGTGTACGGAGCCTTCTTCTGATTCATGTCAGCAGTCATTCCGCCGCCCTGAATCATGAAATTGCTGATAACGCGGTGGAAGATCGTATTGCTGTAGTGCCCGCTTTCGACATATTTAAGGAAGTTGGCGACAGTTTTCGGTGCTTTCGCAGCATCGAGCTCAAGTTTGATATCGCCTTTGGTGGTTTTGATCAGAATCATGGTGGGGGTCTCCTTTGTTATTTCTGGTTCTTTTTGAATCGTTGTTTCTTTCTCAGGGACAGAACACCCGACCAACAGGACGGTTGCCGCAATCACGCCGAACAGTGTTTTCAGATTGTTATTCATGCGCAAAAACCTATTGGTGTTTTCGGCTAATGTCTATAAAGTTCGTCTTCAATTTACGGAGGATCCCAGCCAGTGAAAAACGAAGCATCTGCCATTCTATTAATCGCCTGCCCCGACCGGCAGGGTATTGTTTGTGCCGTGACCGATTTTTTGATGCGCCATAACGGTAATATTATCGATCTGGAACAGCACACGGACGGCGAAGAACAGGTTTTTTTCATGCGCGTTGAGTGGGAACTGAATGGATTCGCCCTGCCTCGCGACCAGATCAGCGAAAAATTCAGCCTGATTGCAGCACGCTTTGCCATGAAGTACGAACTGCACTTTTCAGATTACAAACCGCGCATTGCTATTTTCGTTTCCAAATTCCCACACTGCATGCTCGACCTGCTATCGCGCCAAAGTTCCGGAGATCTGAACGCGGAAATTCCGTTGATTATCAGTAACCATCCTGATCTCGAACCGGCGGCAAAAATGCACGGCATCGATTTTCACTACATTCCGGTTACGCAAGGTAATAAAGCGGAACAGGAAGCCAAGCAATCGGAACTGCTTAAACAGTATAGTATTGATGTGATTGTGCTGGCCCGTTACATGCAGATTCTTTCCGACGATTTCTGCAAAAACTACCCGAACCGCGTTATCAACATCCATCACTCCTTTCTGCCCGCATTTATTGGCGCCAAACCGTATCACTCGGCCCACCAGCGCGGCGTAAAAATTGTCGGCGCCACCAGCCACTACGTCACCGGCGATCTCGACGAAGGGCCGATTATTGAACAAGAAGTGATGCGCGTTACCCACCGGGATTCTGTGGAAAGCCTAATCCGCAAGGGCCGCGACCTAGAAAAACTGGTTCTCTCCCGCGCCGTCTGGGCGCATCTGCAAAACAAGGTTCTGGTCTATAAAAACCGGACCGTTGTCTTTGGATGACATGAAGAAGACGTATAGAACTGCCCGTCGTCCGTTCGAAACGGCCCTATTCCGTGCAGGACTGGCTGTTATTCCGCGACTGCCCCGCCGCGCGATTACCGGTCTCGCATATCTTGGCGGAAATCTCGGATTTCTCTTTGACCGGCGCGGACGGCAAATCGGCCTTGCCAATCTGACCGTGGCCTTCGGCGACACAAAAACACCGGCGGAAAAACGATCCATTCTGCGCGCATCGTACATCACCATGACACGCACCTTTTTCGACGTCATCTGGTTCGGAAGCCATTCCAAAGAGCGGCTGACCCGATATGTTGAACTCGATAGCAGTATGCAGCCGCTGCTCTGTGAAAAAAATCAGATCTGTATCACCGCGCACTTCGGCAACTGGGAAGTCGTGGGACAGATGATGGCTCTTCATGGATTCCCGTTTCACAGCATCGCCATGCCGGTCAAAAATTCTGAGGTAAACCGCCTGCTGATTACACGGCGTGAAATTACCGGACAAAAAATTATTCCGCGCGAAGGCGCCTTGCGCAAACTACTCGGCATATTGCGTAACAACGGCAAAACCGCCTTTTTGGTTGATCAGAATACCAAAGAAAACGAAGGCGGCATCTGGGTTGATTACTTTGGATTGCCCGTTCCGGTAACACCAGCACCGGCGGCTCTGGCGAGCAAAACAGATAGCGAGATTTTCATCGGATTCTGCGCACCGCAACGTGGCGGGCGCTACCGAGTTTATGTCACAGAAACAATCCAGCCGCCGAAAAACGCTGAAGAAGGAACTACGAGAGCACTAACCCAGCAGATCCTTTCCGCCATCGAACGCGAAGTCAGTAAACATCCCGAACATTGGCTGTGGATGTACAAGCGCTGGAAAAAAATCAACCGCGTTGCCAATCCGAAGCGGTATCCCTTCTACGCAGACTGATTCGGGTTATTCCTTCTAGCCGACTGTAATACCGCCCTTACTTTTGCTGGGTCGGTTAACGGATGTTCGCAGGAAAAATCATGACAAATGTAAACGGCGGGCTTCCCGTTAACAGGCCCCATCTCAACGGTAAACGGTGCAATTCGTTCAATCCCGGGTTCTTTAAACAAAACCGTTCGATTCGGTTGATAAACGGAACGAACAGCATCTACCAAGTCCTGAGTTTCTGGCAAACCCATATCCCCCGTGATAACGACCTCGCAGGCTTCTTCTTGTGCAAACTGCAAAGCCTGCAAGGCCTGAGCAAAGGCGGATGGCACTCGATTAAGCGTCGTTGCAAAAGCGCGCGCGGTACGGTCGGCCAGTGCTTCATAGTCGGTACGACCACTTAAACGAGCCAACTTAATCAGATTCATCATCTGTACGGAGTTGCCGGAAGGAATCGCACCGTCCTGCATACTCTTCGGACGGACGATCAGTTCTTCAGCATCATCCGCCGTCTGGTAAAAACCCCCTAGCCGTTGATCCTGAAAATGTGCCAGTACCGTTTCGTTAAGTGCCAGTGCTTTTTCCAACCATTGGAACGCAAAGGTGGTTTCGTAAAGCTCCAGCAGACCGAAAATCATGAAGGCGTAGTCGGCGAGCTGACCAGAAACTGCGGTATGCCCTTCCCGCCAGCGGTGCAGAAGCCGTCCATCGGCCCGCATATTCATCCAGATAAAATCGACAGAGCGGCGCGCGGCGATTGCGTATTCAGGCGCATCAAACACGCGGGCGGCTTTTGTCAGCGCGGCAATCATTAATCCGTTCCAGTCGGCCAGCACTTTGGTGCCTTTCAACGGATGAATCCGTTTTTCGCGCACCACGAAAAGTTTTTCCCGAATATCGGCAGGAATGTCATTTGCCCCGCTGCGGTGCAAAATGTTTTCACCGGTTTGTCGACCGGAGGATTCATCACGGAAATTGCCGTCCGGCTGCACATTAAAAATCTGAACAGCCATCGATAGTTCTTCGGGGGTGAGAACGGCGCGAAGCTCATCAAGCGACCAGATATAAAATTTCCCTTCTACCCCTTCGCTATCGGCATCTTCGGCAGAATAAAACCCGCCTTCCGGTGCCGTCATATCGCGCAGGACATACGTAAAAATTTCTTCGGCCATCCGGCGGTAACATTCATCTCCGTATGCCTCATACGCTTCAATACAGGCCAGCGCCGTCATGGCCTGATCGTAGAGCATTTTTTCAAAATGCGGCACAAGCCACTCACGGTCGGTCGCATAGCGATGAATACCAAACCCGACGTGATCCCAGATTCCGCCCAGCCGCATCGCGGTCAGCGTTTTTTCCACCATCGGACGGGCTGCAGACGGATTCTGACGAATCAGAAATATCAACCGATGCGGCGAAGGAAATTTGGGTGCAGAGCCGAATCCACCCTGTTCGGAATCGAACGATTGTTGCGATTCCTGAAAGGCCTTCTCCAGCAGGTTTTTATCCGGAATGCCACCACGTTGATCCGCTTCCGCCAGCACCGCCGTGATTTGTCCGGCGGAGTTAAGAATGGCGGCCCGCTGATTTTTCCAGGCATTGGAAATTCGGGGAATTAAATCCAGTAATCCAGAATGCCCAAACCGGCTTTCAAGAGGAATATAGGTGGCGGCAAAAAATGGTTTTTTATCAGGCGTCATTACAATGGTCAACGGCCAGCCGCCTCTCTGTGTCAGCATCTGACAAACCGTCATATAGATCTCATCAATGTCTGGGCGCTCTTCACGATCAACTTTGATGCATACAAATGCCGTGTTCAGCGAGGCGGCCGCCTCGCTGTTTTCAAACGATTCATGAGCCATCACATGACACCAGTGACACGTGGCATACCCAATGGAAAGAAAAATAGGCTTATCCTCATCACGCGCTTTTTTAAAAGCCTCTTCGCCCCACGGATACCAATCAACCGGGTTATCTGCATGCTGGAACAAATACGGACTTTTTTCACGAACAAGCCGATTCATTAATCCTCCTCAGCATTTCAATTTCATACGAAGTTCATCCTTAATCGCTGCAGACTGATGAAATATTTGCTCTGTTTTATTAAACTCAAGCAGACCAACATTGCGAATATCCGGCTTGAGGTAGATATCCGGAGGATTGAATTTCAGGCGGTCGCGGATCATGGCGGCTTCCATGATTTCAAAACCGCCGATAACGGTATCGAAAAACGCCGGGCGGTGCTTTTCATCGGCGTTACGAACCCCGCCGACATCCACGGCGATCACCAGATCGCATTCATCCTGAAGCAGATTATAAGGAAGCGGATTGACCACACCGCCGTCGAGCAGCAGATTCCCATCCCGTTCAACCGGTGTAAAAACACCGGGAATGGCGATGCTGGCACGAACCGCAGAAAGCAGGTCGCCCGACTTCAAAACAACCTCCGATGCATCACCATAGTCTGCGGCTGTGACATAGAGCGGAATTTTTAATTCTTCAAAGGTGGTGCATTTCACAAAATCAGAGAGAAACCGGATAATCTTTTCACCTTTAAACAGTCCACTGCGATCAAAAGAAGGATCAAGCAAAGCGGCCCAACGGCGCAGATCACGCCGATCAAGAATACCATGTCGTTTTTCTGGTCGCGGAGTCTGCCACAGGTGAACCAGTTCACGAATTTCTCTACCGGAAAGTCCGGAGGTGTAAAGCGCGCCCACCACCGCACCAATACTAGTTCCTGCAACGCGATACGGACGGATACCGAGTTCGTCCAGCGTTTCGAGCACCTGGATATGCGCCAGTCCGCGCGCGCCGCCGCCGCCCAGCGCTAGCCCGATCTTCAAAACCTTCGGTTTTTTACGTAACCACTTCATGATCTGGGTAACGGTATTCTTTGCCTTCGTAATTTGTAAGGACAATCTCGTTACCATCGC
>CAZTEK010000101.1:0-5931 GCA_964612095.1 uncultured Verrucomicrobiota bacterium | reverse complement strand
ACCTGCTGGGCGAAGATGTCGTTTATGTTGGTGCCAAAACAAAACCGTTTCTGCACGAACCTCCGCGCAGACGGTTTAATGGGCGCAGGTCATAACGCGCCGCTCCGTTCAGTAGCGCTGCCACTCCGGCTTATTGCTGTACACCCATTTGCAGTAATCTGCCTTCTTCAATTTCGAAGCGGCCGCCTCATCCAGAATCACTTTGGTGCCGGCGTGAAACTGTAAAATAGATCCCGGCAGCATGGCGGTAACCGGGCCTTCGATCATACCCGCGACCGCATCGGCCTTATTTTCGCCGAAGGCCAGCAACAGGCAGGTGCGCGCCTCCATGATGTTGCCGATGCCCATCGTGATGACGTGGTGCGGAACCGTTTCGCCGGATTTGAAAAAGCGCTGATTGTCTTGGATGGTTTGCTCGTCGAGCGTTTTGATGCGGGTGCGCGATGCGAACGAAGAGGTCGGCTCGTTGAAGCCGAGGTGGCCGTCCGAGCCAATCCCCAGCACTTGCAGATCGATCCCGCCCGCCAGAGCGATCTCGCGGTCGTACTGCGCGCAAAAGGCCGGAATGTCGTTGGCGGTTCCGTCGGGAATATGAATATTTTTTTCTGGCACGTTGAGACCTCCAAAAAGAGTTTCGTGCATGAAGCGATGATAGGACGCGTGATGCTCTGCGCTTAGCCCGACGTATTCATCAAGATTGAAGGTGGTGACCTTGCTGAAGTCGAGGCCCCGCTCCTTGTGCCACTTGATCATTTCGCGGTACAGCAGCACCGGCGTGCTTCCGGTAGCCAGCCCCAGCACACAGGCCGGTTTGCGTTTCACCAGCCCGGCCACAATGCGCGCGGCGACCTCACTGCCTGCTTCGGCATTTTTCTGAATAATGATTTCCATTAGATTATCTCCTTTAAATTGTCATTCATTCCCAGCATCCGGCTTGTTTCCAATGATTGGAAAAGTTTTCCGTTTTCCCAGTGGCTCAGCCGATAGAGCGTGGCAAAGGTGAAGCTGGGCGCCGCGCCGCCTTGCCCGCCGACCAGCTCGCCGCCACGCCGCACGTTATCCATCATCCACGCCGGAAGCAGGAGGTGGTAGGGATTGCGCGCCACTTCGCCGGTGTGCAGCGAAAGTGCCGCCACCAAATCGGCCACGCTCTGTGCGTCACCTTCCACCATGAGATTTGGATTTTCCATCGCGCCCCAGAATTCGGTTTCGACGATGTGGCAGGAAAAATCATCCGGCATTTCTTTGAGCGCATCCATTACGAGATGGTGGGTTGCAATATGTCGCGAGTTCCAATCCTTGGAATGCGGCACGAAGATGATCTTCGCGCTTTGTTGTTTCAGGATCTCCACAACATCCGCTCTTTCCAGACTTTGGAAAGAATTGGTCGGCCGCAACGCCGTTGCTTCCAAGCATTGGAAACCGAGATAGTCGCAGGCGTTTTTCAGTTCTTCGGCGCGGGCGGCCTGGCGTTCGACGTTACTGCCGAAGGTGACGGGAACGTTGATGATCTGCATTCCGGCCTCGCGCATGAGTCGCAAAGGAAGCAAGCCGACAATGCACTCGTCGTCTGGATGCGGAGAAAATAAAAGACCCTTCGGCCCGGATTTGATCGGCTCTGTTTTGTCCGATACCTTTAAGCCCTCCGCCCGTTTGATGGCGTTCTGAAATGTTTCTACGAATTTTAAATACGGATTCATTTCGTTTTTCCAATCCTTGGAAGGCTGGCGGCGGCGACCGCCTGTCCGTGGCGCTTATCCTGCTCGTTCGGGGTGACGATGCCAATCTGTTTTTCCAGAGGTTGGCAAAGCTCGGCAAGCACGGCGCGGGCGTTTGTAATGATGAGGTCGCCACCCCGTCCGCTTATCACCCGTCCCAGCAGGAGGATGTTTTGGATTTCATAAAAGTCAGTGTAGTGCGCGATGGTGTAGCCCAGATAGGTGCCGATCGTGGAATAGATTTTCGCGGCGCGTTCGTCACCGTCCGCCACGAGCCGCTGCACAGCAACGAGCCGCTCGGCAAATGGCATGTCGGCGGACAGCTCGATGCCCGCCAGCGGCGCGAGCCGCGCCACGGCCTGCTGCGAAAAATACTGAACACCGCACCCGTTGTCGCCCGACCATTCGTCGGACGGAGCCCCTTCGCGATAATCCACCGGCGCAAAGGCGAGCTCGTTGAGCCACGGCGTGATATTCCCTTCGGGCGTTACATAGCCTGCGGCGAGACTGGTGCCCATGGAGATGCCAAGCACGGAATTTTTACCCATCGACATTGCCCCGGCCAGCGCGGTGACTTCGCCATCGTTGACGACCTCGAAGGGAATATTGCCCCAGCGCTCCTTGAGGTCAAAAAAGAGGCGGCGCACTTTCGCCTCGAAGTCTGCTGGCGAAATGCCACGGAAGAGCGATGACACCCGCACCTCGTTGTTGACGTAGACGCCGGCGGCGCTGCCGCCAATCGCATCGACGCGCGGCAGGTGGGCGGCCGCACGCTGTAATGTGTCGTTGATGCCTTCGATATGGTAGGCCGGATTGCTTTCAAAATACGGATTCCATTCCACTTCTTCCGAAAACACCACCTGGCCGTCGATGAGGGCCGCACACTTGCGGTCCGAGCCGCCCAGATCAAAACCGATGCGGCACCCGTCGAGATGCCGGCCAAGGGAAACTGATGCCTCGTTCGCCGACGGCAAATCCGAGCATGAGCAGGATAAAATTTTCAGCGGCTGGTGATAAACCTTCTCGCCGAAAAATTTGCAATCAAACTGCCGTGCGCCGGATGGGGAATAAATGGCGGATAATTTTTTGACGAGAACATCACAGCCGGAGATCATGACCTGCGATCCGCCCCGCTGCCACAGCAGGAATTTGAGCAGTCGCTCCAGATAGCGCAGGGTCAGCGCCTCGTTCTCCTCCGTCAGCGGCAGAATGCGGGTGGAATAAACCGAACCGGTTCCGTCTGGGCGCATCAGTGCAATCGAAACCGGCACACTGGACCGCTCCGTGCGATGGCGATACATCCGGTTCCATAGAACCGCTGGAACAAATTCCGGATCCAGTTCGGGTTTGATGACTCGGCTTACATTCATAATGCAGATAACGATGAAACCCCTCCGCAAAACTGTATAGATTAACTTTTTATCATTATTATCTATTTTTTAACAATATTGACTTTTTTTGCAGCTCCAGCACCCTGTTACCATGAATGATGATCTACTGAAAATTGCTGATCCCGCCGACTATTTCACCGGAATCGGAAGCCGTTCTCTCCCTGTGCCCACCCGCGTGCTGTTGTTTCTGCGTACGGCGAAAAAAGTGCTTCAACAAGAGGCCCTTCAAAACCGATCCCACCACCGTTTCGTACTGATCTTTAATCTTCAAACCGCCGGCCATGTACATGTCGATCACCTCACACTGAGCTTACATCCCGGTCAGGCTCTGTTGGTTCTACCCTACCAGTTTCATCACTTCAGCCAGCTTGCCGCAGGAACCCTGAAATGGCTCTTTTGCACGTTCGAGATGGAACCCTGTACGCTTCTGGAGTCGTTGCGCAACCGCGTGATTAAACTCAGCGATCCGACGCAACGCTCGCTGACCCACTTGCTCGAAGAATGGCACCAACCGGCTGCAGAATTGCAGGCGGGGAAGGTGCAAGCCGTTCTGCTCCACCTCTTACTCTCGCTCAAACAGGATCGTCAGCAAACGGGCCGCGATCTTCCGCCCGAGCCGGAAGACAATCTGTTGAGGGCGGTCAACCGCTGTCTGGCAGAGTGGCAAGGCCGCACGGTCGTCGTGACCGATCTGGCGACTGCGCTCAACCTGTCCGAATCGCGACTGCGCGTTCTCTTCAAAGAGGTCGCGGGCATCCCGCTGGGAAAATACCTCCAGAACTACCGCATCAACCGCGCCATGGCCCTTTTGCGCACCACGGATCTGTCCATCGCCAACACCGCTGAAGAGGCCGGGTTCGGCTCCCCGCAGGCATTCAGTCGAACCTTTAAAAAAGAGACGGGAACGTCTCCTCGACTTTACCGGCGGGGCGGCTGATTCGGGCTTTTACACCGCATCGCAACCCGTTACTCTCTGCCGAATGAAACACCGGCCCAAACATATTATTGAATACGTTCTGCTACGTGGACTGCTCGGTCTCGTAAACGTTCTGCCGCTGCGCGTCGCGCTGGCCGTCGGCTGGCTGCACGAACCGCCCCGCCGCCGCTTCAGCGGGAAACGAGGATGAGGGCAGGTGGCAGGAATCACGAGTCACGAGACAGGAAGCAGGGGACAGGTGGCAGGAGACAGGTGGCAGGGATAAAATTTTTTCCCCAACCATCCAGTAATCCGGTATTCCTTTGATCCAATTCGGTGCAGTTGATCGGATTTAGCATTTGGTTGCTAAAAATTAATGTTAATACAGGATATTAACTGACGCAATTTATATAAATTTAGATTGAAGTTAATCCAGTATTTCGCCATAAATAGCCGCATGAATCCGTTCATCAGACGTTACGACGACCTTGAAAAAGAGTTTTTACCGGGGCGGGTTCTGATTATTTACGGTCCTCGCCGGGCAGGTAAGACATTTTTGCTGAAGCAGTTCCTGAAAACCTTCACGGGGAGCATTCTTTCCACGACAGGCGATGACCGGATTGTCCGGGAAGTTCTCGAATCCCAATCGGTGGAGCGTATTCGCGCGATGTTTCAGCCGTTTGATCTGGTCGTTATCGATGAAGCGCAGAAGATCAATCAGGTCGGCCAGAGTCTCAAAATCGCAATTGATCATTTACCGGAGGTTCGGTTCGTTGCAACCGGTTCATCTTCCTTTGAGCTGGCCCATCAGATCGGCGAGCCGCTGACCGGAAGAAAAATTCAGCTCACCCTCTACCCCGTTTCCACGCTGGAACTCGTCCGCCAGTTCGGCCCGCTGGCGGCCTTGCAGCAGCTGGATGACCGGCTGGTGTTCGGATCGTATCCTGAAATCATGCAGACCGGCGGCCACCAGAATAAAATCAAACTGCTGACCGAACTGCGGGATTCCTACCTGTACAAAGACATTCTCGAGCTGGACGGCATCCGGAACTCGCGAAAAATCAATGATCTGCTCGCGCTGGTGGCCTATCAGGTAGGCAAAGAGGTTTCCTTGCAGGAGCTGGGAACGCAATTGGGCATGGCCAAGGCGACGGTTGAGCGCTATCTGGATCTTCTCGAGAAGGCCTTTGTCGTCGTCAATGTCCGAGGATTCTCGCGCAACCTTCGGAAAGAGATTACGAAGACATCCCGCTATTACTTTCTGGATAACGGGGTACTGAATGCCGTGATCAACAACTTTAATCCGTTGTCCATGCGCGGAGACAAAGGCGTACTCTGGGAAAACTTTATGTTCATGGAACGGCTTAAATTTCGAGCTTATACCGGCCTGCACGCCAGCATGTATTTCTGGCGGACCTATGATCACCAGGAAATTGACCTGGTCGAGGAACATAGCGGAACTCTCTTCGGCTACGAATTTAAATCGGCTTCCGGCAGAAAAGTCAAAGTTCCGGCCGCCTGGAAAAAAGCGTATCCCGAGGCGGAATTCCACGCCATCTCCCGCGAAAACTGGATCGAATTTGTCTCATGAAACACCGCCCCAAACATATTATTGAATACGTTCTGCTACGCGGACTGCTCGGCCTCGTAAACGTTCTGCCGTTACGCGTCGCGCTGGCCGTTGGCTGGGTTCTCGGGCTGTTTTTCTTTTATGTCCTGCGCTTCCGCACGGTTGAAGCTCAGCGGCGGCTGAAGGAAGTTTTTGGTGATCGCTTCACGAAAAAGGAGCGCCGCCGCATTGCATGGCTTTCGTTCCGCAATATCTGCTTCAACGCCGTCGAGGCCGCACGCTTTGGAAAACTGACGCCGGAGCAGATGCGCCGTATGCCGCTCTACCGTTCCATCG
>CAZTEK010000100.1:0-5975 GCA_964612095.1 uncultured Verrucomicrobiota bacterium | reverse complement strand
CCGCGGGTAAACGGATCAAGAATCGGTTTAGTGAGCGACGTTTTGCTTCCCAGCGTCTGCAAATCGAACTGATCGCTGTAATAGCTGGCGGTGCGATAATACAAATCCTGACCCAGCGCCAATTTGCGATCCATGAACCACGGCTCGATAAACGAAAGCTCCAAGTCGTTACGCTTCGTACCCGCCTGCACGCGAACTTTCACCTTCTGCCCGTCACCAACCGGCGGCCAGCGGTTAATGTCAAAGTTGCCGTGCGAAAGTTCCGCAAAACCGACCAAATCATCTACGCTGGAAAAGCCCGCGCCGATCAGGAAACTGCCCATGGCCTTTTCTTTCACCTTGAAAGTCAGATCGTAGGTGTTAGTTCCTTCAGCCGGAGCGTATGAGCTACTAACCGTTTCAAAATATCCAAGGTTTTTAAGGCGGCTTTCGCTGGTTTCCACTTTGCCCTGATGGAAAAGCTCGCCGGGATAAACCGCCAGCTCGCGCCGCATCACTTCGTCTTTGGTCTTTTCGTTTCCGCGAATATCTATTTCATTGATATTCGCCAACTCGCCTTCACGCACACTAAAACGAATAGTAGCAATTTTTGTTTCAGGGTCTGTCGTAATGATCGGCTGCACATCGTTGCGAATATACCCGCGGTTACCGTAGTACCGGTTGACAGCAGACGCTGCATCATCAATAGCTTTCCGAGAGGCAACCGCCCCGGACTCTATTTTCAGCTGTTTTTCAAGTTCAGCCGTTTCATATAACGTATTTCCGTCAAATTCGACTGTGCCGATCTGATACTTAACGCTTTCCTTGATGCGATAGACCAGCTCCAGCTTTCCGTCACCTAGCTGTCTAAGTTCCGGTCCTTCAACCTTTGCATCCAGAAAACCGCGATCCTGATAAACCTTACGAATAGCCGCAATATCGGCTTCCTTCATTTCTGGCTTATAGGCCCCGAACCACGGCGTGATCCACCAGGTCTTCTTCTGTTGCATGACCTTCCGCAACTCCCATGGATTAAACCGGTCGGAAGTCTTTCGTGACGGAAAAATATTTGGCGTTATCCGACGGAAAAAACTATCGCTTGCAACATGTTCGCCTTCAAAACAGATCTTCTTTACCCGCAACTTTTCGCCTTCACTCACCTTTAATAGCAAATCGGCCGCAGCGGTTTTTTCATCCGCTTTAAGTTCCCAGGTAATACTCGCATCGGGATATTTATTCTTCCGGCAATACGCTTCAACTTTGCGAACTTTTTCACCAACCAACGCTTGATCCACATAATCACCTAATTCAAGCTCAAGTTCCTTTTTGATCTTACGGTTACCGACTCCCGCTGCACCGGTGATATCAATCTGTCGCAACCGCAACCGGCTAGCCACCTTGTAAACCAGCGTGAATTTATCGCCCTCTTGCTCAACAACGGCACGTACATACGAAAATCGTTCCGAGCGGCGCAAATTATCAACATCATGGGCAACAGCCGTATTCAGATCGGCCTCGCTTTCAATCGACTGTCCGGCTCGTAGCGAAGTATAAGCCCGCACGAAGGACTGATCCAGTTGAGCATTCTCTACATTTTCTATCCGAATCTCACTAAGAACCAAGGCAGAAAAACTTGGCACAACCAGCCCCGCCATCAGTATCAGCACGCCAAAAAGTTTTTTCATCATCATATTTTACTCCGCCGTACCATCAACGCCATGCCGTGTATCTAAATTCTCAAACCGCGTTATGTCTTTAAAGAAGTTTAACTTCACTTCGCCGGTCGGCCCGTTACGGTGTTTAGCAACGTCTACAATCGCCAGCGTATCGTCTCCGGAGGCTACGTCGGCTTCTTTATCCTTACTATAATAAAAGGGCCTCTGAAGCAACAGTACGACGTCAGCATCCTGCTCAATGGCCCCAGAGTCGCGCAAATCGGAAAGCCGAGGTTTACCATCGCGCGTACCCTGCTCCGGCGCACGGCTGAGCTGGCTCAAAATCAATACAGGAATTTTCAACTCCTTCGCCATCGCCTTGATACTGTTTGAAATGGACGCTGTTTCCTGCTGGCGGCCTTCGCGTGAACGACGTTTATCAGCCAACAGTTGCAAATAGTCGATTACGATCAAATCGACATGATGAATTCGCTTCATCCGCCGGGCACGAGCGCGCAAATCCATAACATCCAGGCCCGCAGAGTCATCCACGACGATGGCGGCTTTCCCCAGCTGATCGGAAGCAGACGTGATCCTGTTACGATCAATTTCTGAAAAAAAATCTTTCCACGCAGGCACGCCAGCTTTGCTATAAAGCATACGTCGAACCAACTGTTCCTGCGACATTTCGAGACTGAATACACCAACCGCATGCTTTTTGCCGCCGCCGCGGCCGAGTGCAGCATGCTCAACAATATTCATGGCCAGCGAAGTTTTACCCATAGAAGGCCGCGCCGCCAATACGATCATATCGGTGTTATGAAGCCCGCGCAGTAGCTTATCGAGGTCGACAAATCCAGTTGGCACACCATTATCCTGAATATTGCCGTTAATGATCTGACCGGTAGTGTTGTAAACGACATTTTTCCAAGCCTCGGACGAGGCGGTCTTTTTATCGCTTAATTCGAAAAAGGCCTCTTCCGTACGACTCAATAGCGATTCCGCATCATCGTCCGTATAACATTGATCGATGGCTTCGGCAGCCTGACTAATAATGCGCCGCAACAGGTGCTTCTGCTGAACGATATCTATATAGTATTCGGCATGTGCCGATGTCGGGGTGCTATCAATCAACCCCTCGAGAAAAGAGTACCCGCCTGTCTGATCAAGTCGGCCACCTTTTTTAAGATCTTCGCCGACCGTCAGCAGGTCAATGGCCTGCGCTTTCTGATACATCCCCATAAGCTGCTCAAAAAGCAACCGATGAGCTGGGACATAAAATGAATCAGCTGACAAGGCCTTCATCGAACAAAGTTCGATGACTCGGGTAGATTCGATTAGAGCGGAGCCAAGAACGCCACGTTCGGCTTCCTCACTGTAGGGCGGAAGACGACGCCCGCTCTGATCGATAGAACTCATTCTTCAACGATCCATACCTTCAGTACAGTTTTCACTTCGGGGTGGAGGGTGACGGTGATGTCAAATACACCAAGCTCATGCAACGGAGCATCCAGTTTGATTTGACCGCGATCCAGAGTGAATCCTTGTTCGGTCATTTTTTCAATAATCTGTGCGACCCCAACCGAGCCGAACATCTTGCCGCCTTCAGATGTTTTCACAGCAATAGTGCAAGAAATGCTTTCAAACTTCTTCGCGAGCTCTTCTGCGGCGGTCTGTTCCTTACGCATCAGTTCAAGACGCTCAATACGCTTCTTTTCAATCTGGCGTTTTTTACCTTCGGTTACCTCTGAGGCTAGTCCTCCGGGAAAGAGATAGTTCCGCGCATAGCCTTCAGCTACACGTACCACATCGCCTTCAATCCCGAGTCCGGGCACCGCATCCATCAATAAAACTTCTACAGCCATTTCTCTATCTCCTCTATTCGCGCTCTAGCGCACAAGTCCCATTACACGCGCCTGACGGATGGCCCGCTTGACCTCCCGCTGTTGCTTGGAAGTCACGCCGGTATAACGCTGCGGAAGAATTTTCCCGCGCTCGGTCATGAATTTGCGGAGTAGATCCGCATCTTTGTAATCAATTACAGTCACGCCTTCCAAAAGCCGACCGCCCTTTTCCTCTTTTTCTACCACATATGCCATGATCTATATCCTTTCCTTATCAAAACGGGATGTTGTCTTCATCCGCAACCGGTGCTTCAACATCTACAGGTTGCGGCATGCTACTTTTCGGTGCATCAGTAGCTTCAGCAGTGCCGCGCCGAGATGCACCAAGAAACTGAACCCGATCTGCACGCACTCTCAATTTACTGCGTTTTTCGTTCTGCTGATTCGTCCACTGATCGAGTTTTAAGCGGCCTTCAACAAAAACCGAAGATCCTTTATGGAGGTATTCCATACAGGTTTCAGCCTGCCGAGCCCAAACTTCCACATCGACAAAAACCGTAGTCTCAACGGCTTCGCCGTCTTTGTTTTTATAGGTTTCGTTAATCGCTAATCCCAAGTCACCCACCGCCGTACCCGACGGCGTATAACGCACTTCGGGATCACGGGTCAGGTTGCCCATCAGGAATACTCGATTCAGGGTCGACATCTTACGCCTCCTGCACCACACCCAACTCGGCTTTCGCCATAAATTGCGAACGGAATACATTAGTAGCCAGTTTCAGGCGACGTTTGAATGCATCAATCTGCACGCCGTCCAAACGAAACATAATCACCACATAAATGCCGGCTTTTTTCTTTCTGAGCGGACGCGAAAACGACCGTTTGCCCAGTTTCGTAGAATTTTCCAATGTTCCACCCAGCTTTTCCATCTCGGTTTTTACCGCTTCAATTGCTAGATCCAACTGTGCGTCTTCCAGTGTTTCTGGGAAAATAAAAAGTCCCTCATACAATGTTTTCAATTTCTCTCTCCTTACTCCTATACTCTGTTAAAGCAGTTCATGGTCTGCTCGACCCCCGCGGTACAGACCATCTCCACCGCATTCGCGGCGCGGTGAACCACATCCCCCAAACTCTGTCGCTCGGCGTCTAAAAACGGGCCAAGGACAAAATCTGCGAGCGACACACTATCAGGTTTCGGGCCGATGCCAACCCGAATCCGCCCGAAAGCGTCACTCCCCAGCGCCTCTAAAATCGACTGCACCCCATTATGTCCGCCCGCTGAGCCTTGAGCCCGCACGCGCAACTGCCCCCAACCAAGTGCCACATCGTCAAATACCACCAACAAATCACCAACCGCGCCACCGGCCTTGCGAAGCACCGGCCCGACCGCCAAACCGCTACGATTCATAAACGTCTGCGGCTTTACCAGCCGCACCGTTTCGCGTCCGATTACGACTTTCGCCGTCTGCACTGGAGACCACCAGCTTCGGCGAAAAGACACCTTTGAGCGTCCGGCGAGCTCGTCCAGCACCAAAAACCCAATATTGTGGCGGGTCTGTTCATATTCCCGCCCTGGATTTCCAAGCCCTACGATAACCTTCACTCAAACGACCTCCGAAAAGGACGGATTTATTCCGCCTTTTCTTCCGGTTTCTTCTCACGGATCACTTCAGGCGTAGCTGGAGTAGCCGTAGCGTCTCCGGCGACCGGCTCTTCTTCGACTACTTTCGGCAACGAAACCGAAGCAACGCCAAGGTCTGCATCCATCAAAATCGTGTATTTTGCACCAGCGTTTTGAATATCCTTGATCGTAAGCGTCTCGCCAAGCTTCAGTCCCGTCACATCCACGCTGATTTCCTCTGGGATATCCGCAGGGAAACATTCAATTTGAACATGGTGCAGCAGATGATCAAGCACGCCACCCTGATTTCTAACTCCTTCGGCTTCGCCGACAAGCTCAACCGGAACTTCCAAGCGCAGCTTCTTGTTCATATCCACTTTTTGCATATCCACATGAACTACACTGCCATTAATTGCGTTGTGCTGTATTTCTTTCAACAGCACGGATTCTTCCGCACCGCCATCGATCTGTATTTTAACCATCACATGCTCACTGGCATGATGGCGCAACATCTGTTCGAATTCATGTTTCGGCAACGACACGGAACGGGCAGCCCCGCCGTCGCTGTAAATAACACCAGGCACCCGTCCATCACGGCGCAACCGGCGCGCATTGGCGGAACCATTTTCATCTCTGCTCTTCACTATAATCTTTGCGTCCATAGCTCTTTTCTCCTCAAGTTATTCTAAAAAGTGATGTTACCGAATTATTATCATGAATGCGGCGAATCGCTTCGGACAACAATTCCGCCACAGAGAGCACCTTAACCTTATCACCGACGTCACAACGCGCCGGGACACTGTCGGTCGTCACCAATTCAATAATAGGCGATGCGTTCAACCGCTCCACCCCTTTACAACTCAACAACGAATGACT
>CAZTEK010000099.1:0-6003 GCA_964612095.1 uncultured Verrucomicrobiota bacterium | reverse complement strand
TTTTAACCTAGGTCAATGACCGTCTGCTCAACAACTTTCCAAGGCAAGCCACAGCGGTTGAGTTCGTCCATGAACGGATCAGGATCCAGTTGTTCCATGTTGAAAACCCCCTGACCTTTCCAGATGCCGTTCATCATGAGTTTGGCACCGATCATGGCGGGCACGCCCGTGGTGTAGGATATGGCCTGAGACTGCACTTCGGCATAGCATTCCTGATGGTCACAAACATTATAGATGACAACGGTTTTCTTTTTGCCGTTTTTCACGCCCGTCACCTGACAACCGATCCACGTTTTGCCTTTGGTACGCGAACCGAGACTGGCAGGATCTGGCAGTAGCGCACGCAGGAACTGCAGTGGAACAATTTTATGCCCGTTGAACTCCACTTCGTCGATACGAGTTATGCCGACATTAATAAGAACTTCGAGGTGTTTAAGGTAGCTGTCGCTAAAGCTCATCCAAAAGCGGGCGCGCTTCAGATGCGGAATATATTTAGCCAACGACTCAAGCTCTTCGTGATACATCAGATAAATATTGAGGTTACCGATATTTTCCGGGACTTTGAACGGATGTTTAACCGACAGCGGCGCGATTTCTTTCCACTGGCCATCTTCCCAATAACGTCCTTTGGCGGTCACTTCGCGGATATTAATTTCCGGATTAAAATTAGTGGCGAAAGGATAGCCATGGTCACCGGCGTTAACATCGATGATGTCGATGGTATGAATTTCATCGAGATAGTGTTTCTGGATGTAGGTGCAAAAGACGCTCGTAACGCCGGGATCAAAGCCGGAACCGAGTAGTGCCATGATGCCCGCCTCTTTAAATCGCTCCTGATAGGCCCACTGCCAGCTGTATTTAAAATTGGCAGTGTCTTCTGGTTCGTAGTTGGCGGTGTCCAAATAGTTGACGCCGGTTTCAAGACAGGCATCCATGATATGCAAATCTTGATACGGCAGCGCGACGTTAAGAACGAGGTCTGGCTTTTCTTTTTTAATCAACGCGACAAGTTGCGGCACATTATTGGCATCGACCTGCGCGGTTTTGATCGGACGTTTTAACTGCGCGGCAATGACATCGCATTTGGATTGGGTACGACTGGCCAGTACGATTTCGCTGAACACGTTTGGCTGTTGGGCGCACTTATGGACGACTACGCCGCTGACACCCCCTGCCCCGATGATTAGTACTTTTCCCATAAGTTTCTCTTTGGACAGAACCTGTTCGCTAAGTGGCCATGAACAGTTCGGCGAATCGTCGCTACCTTAATTTTCTCTCTCAAAATAAGTGTATCCGCGCAGACCATTTTCGTAAGCATCCATAACGGCTCGCCGTTCCTTGGCCGTCATTCGTCCAGCCTTAACCGCTTGTTCGGACATTTCACGCACCCGCCGAACCATTTCCTTCGGTTCATACTCAACATACGTAAGCACGTCGGCAACCGAGTCGCCTTCAATTTCGCGAGCGTAGTGAACTTGTCCGTCAGCATCAATACGAACACTGACCACATTGGTGTCGCCAAGCAGATTGTGCAGGTCGCCAAGGGTTTCTTGATAAGCACCGACCAAAAATACACCAAGGATGTAATTTTCGTTGTCTTTCAGGGTATGCAGCGGCAGCGTGCGTTTAACATCGCGCAGATCGATAAAACGATCGATTTTCCCGTCACAGTCGCAGGTAATATCAGCAAGAATCGCCTCCTGCGTTGGTTTTTCATCGAGTCGATGGATTGGCATGATCGGAAAGAGCTGATCAATCGCCCACGAGTCGGGCAACGACTGGAAAAGGCTGAAGTTGCCGTAATAAACATCGGCGAGCGCATTGGTAAGATGCTCGAACTCGTCAGGCACATAACGCATACCGCGAATCAGCCCGGCGATACGGGTGAGGATGTGCCAGTAAATTTGCCCAGCCAGCGCGCGGTCGCGCAGGGTAATGCCGCCGCGCTTAAAAAGTTCGTGAAGCTCATCGCGGTAATAAACGGCATCGTGATAGCACTCTTGCACATTTTTGGCGGTGAGCGCCTGATAGGCACCCATCAGATTGGTAAGCAGTTCATGCGAATCTTCCGGCATTTTTTCAGGCAGCGCATGGGTTTCGAACCGGCTGACATCAAGCACATTGAAAAGCAGAATCGAATAATAGGCCACCGTTGCCCGTCCGGATTCGGTGATAATATCAGGATGCGCCACACCCGCTTCATCGAGAATGCTCATCACCTCTTCAACCAGTGCGGAACAATATTCAGCCGTGGTATAGTTACAACTGCTAGTGAAATTGGTATGCGAACCATCGTAGTCCACCGCCAGACCACCACCAAGGTCAAGCACGCCCATCGCGGCACCTTCGCCCACTAGTCCTGTATAAATACGACAGCCTTCTTTAACTGATTCACGGATATCACGAATATTTGGAATCTGTGAGCCAAGGTGAAAATGCAGAAGTTTCATACAATCGAGCATGTTTTCCGTGCGAAGACGGTCCACCACATCAATCACCTGTGCCGTGTTGAGACCGAAAACGCTACGCTCTCCACCCGATTCGGTCCAATGGCCACTTGCCTGCGTAGAAAGCTTCATGCGGATTCCAAGAATCGGCCTCACACCGAGCACCTTAGAGCGCTCAAGAATCAGGTCGAGCTCGGATGGCATCTCGATCACAAACACGCAACGGATACCCATTTTGAGTGCATAAAGTCCGAGATCAATAAACTCTTCATCCTTATAACCATTGCAAACCAAATAAGCCTCTGGATCTTGCAGAAAGGACATGGCCGCAATCAGCTCGGCCTTACTACCTGCCTCCAGCCCGTGATGATACCGTGCCCCGAAAACGCAGATTTCCTCAACCACCTGCTGTTGCTGATTGACCTTGATCGGATAAACGCCGCGGTAACGCCCCTGATAATTGTACTCAGTAATTGCCTTCGAAAAACTTTCGTGGAGTAGCTTGATACGTGCGTCGAGAATATCACTCAAACGGACCAATACCGGCAGATCGAAACCACGCTCCTGAATGCCTCGAGCTACATCCATAAGGCTGACAGACGCTCCGCCGGGCCCATCTGGATGAACAGCCACCTCGCCTTTTTCAGAGATACTGAAATACCCCGCACCCCAGCTATCGACGCCGTAAAGTTCCGTTGCCTGCACGGACGACCATTTTCCATTTTCTGTCACTTGCGTTCTCCCTCCGTTTTAAAAGCAAAAACGGTTCTACGTCCTGAACCCCTTGTTGAAAAGCGCATTTTTACAAACATTGGAAATTCCATTTTGGAAATTCACCGTTGAAAAACTTAAGCAAGAACACGGGCAAGAACCTCTGCAATAGATTCTTTTTTAACCGGTTTGGAAATATACTCATTCATGCCCGCTTCAATACACTTTTCGCGATCTCCCGTCATCGCGTGAGCCGTCATGGCAATAATGGGTAATATTTCGGCATCCCCACCGAGCTTGCGAATTTCCCGCGCAGCGGTATATCCATCCATAATCGGCATCTGACAATCAAGAAACACCGCATCAAAGGTTTCCGTCTTAATTTTTTCAAGCGCGAGCTGACCGTTCTCAACAACTTCCACTTCAACGCCAAGACTGGCCAAAATCTTGCGAGCGACCAACTGATTAACGTGATTATCCTCAGCCAACAATACACGCGCCTTAATTTGCTGAGGTACAGGAACGGTAAGATCGCGATCTACAGCACATTCATCCGAAAGCGGCAGGGTCATCACGAAATAGAAAGTGGAGCCGACATTCATCTCGCTGTGCACACCAATCCGCCCGCCCATCATTTCAATTAATTGTTTAGAAATTGAAAGCCCAAGACCTGTTCCGCCAAATTTGCGCGTAGTCGAAAGATCAGCCTGAGTGAACTTTTCGAAAATAATTTTCTGCTGATCCGGCGTAATTCCAACCCCTGTATCACGCACACTGATTCGCAACGTGGCGGTTGTGGCAGACTGAGCGATTTTTTTCACATCCACAAAAACGCCGCCGTGACTTGTAAACTTAATTGCGTTGCCGACTAGGTTCGTCAACACCTGCCGGATGCGAACTTCGTCACCAGTCAAACAGAATTCCATATCCTCCGGATAAATAAATTCCAATTTAAGCCCTTTTGAAAGCGCATCGGGCATGAAAATTTCCTTCACGGTTTCAACAACGCGTTGCAGATAAAACGGACGTTTTTCTAATTCCAGACGACCTGCTTCTATTTTTGAAAAATCGAGTATATCGTTTAAGATCGTAAGTAATGAATAGGCAGAAAACTGGATGGTCTCAGCGGCACGCTTTTGATCTTCTTGAAGATTTGTCTCCAACAGAATATCCGTCATGCCAATCACCCCATTCATCGGAGTGCGCAGTTCATGGCTCATATTAGCCAAAAATTCACTTTTTGCCCGGTTAGCGACTTCGGCAGATTCTTTGGCTTCCAGCAAATCACGCGTACGCTCTTCAACACGCTGTTCCAAACGCGACTTGGAGCGGTCAAGGTCACCAATTACTTTTTTCAGTGACTGGCGCATGGCATCCATCTGCTGAGCCAACCCTCCAATTTCATTTAACCGACTTACCGGAACCTCTTTTTCCAGCTGTCCTTGAGCAATCTCTTCAGCGGCAACAGACAGCTCTTGCACTGGCATAAAAATCAACCGATGAGTTAACAGGAAGGTGGCGATTGAAAGACTAATGACCACCAGCATGGTAATCACGATAATGATAAGAACTTGCTGTCCCAGAGCATCCCAAACGTTCCGATTGGAAGCCACCAGCCGGATTTCCGCTTCGTTTCCATCAGAAAATGGAATCATCGCTGTACCTTGAATAAAACGACTTTGAGCCACTTCCTCACGGTGAGTTACCCAACCGAAACCATAGCGTACTTTATTGATTTGGATTTCTGGTTTTTCCTGATCACCCACCGTCAATCCAGCAAAAACAATGTCACGGTCATTAAGCAAATATTCAAGAAAATGACCAATGGCTTTTTCATTTCGTTCGGCAACCGGCTCTTCCAGCGCAATTTTAGTAAGCGAAAGCTTTTGATCCATATTACGCTGGATATCATTTTCGGCCGCCGTTTTTTCCTGAACAATAAGCACTCCTGCAATCGTAAAAAGAACGATACTCACCACGATAGTAAGTACCGCCGGAAGTACGAACGTCAGGCTTCGAAAAAAGGATGTCATGCGATATTTCATATCTTGAGGGTAGACAATAGACATAAAGAGCTCAAAAAACAACTGACTTGCCCCTTTTTCTATTGTCCATCACGCCCTCCATGCTACATTGTGCGTCCTTTTAAACGGAGAAACCCATGGCAAACAAAAAAAGCGCGTATGCAGAGGCCGGCGTCGATATCGACGTCATGATGAACTCCCTTCAGCGGATCAAAAAGAACGTCAAATCGACCAATACTAAAGGCGTTATGAGCGAAATCGGCTCCTTTGGCGGACTTTTCCAGTCGCCCGGTAAAGAATTCCTGCTCGTAGCCAGCGCCGACGGTGTCGGCACCAAGCTAAAAGTAGCCCACATGGCTGACAAACACACCACGGTCGGACAAGATCTGGTCAACCACTGCGTCAACGACATTCTCGTACAGGGCGCCACCCCGCTCTTCTTCCTCGACTACCTCGGCACCGCCGCCCTTTCCGGAAAAGTTTTCGAAGATGTCATCGCTGGCTTCTGCAAAGCCTGCAAAGAAAACGGCTGCGCGCTGCTCGGCGGCGAAACCGCTGAAATGCCCGGCCTCTATCCGCCGGGCGAATACGACCTCGTCGGCACCATCGTCGGCCAGGTCGAAAAGAAAAAACTCATCACCGGAAAAACCATCCGCAAAGGCGACGTCATCATCGGCCTGCCGTCCACCGGACTACAAACCAACGGCTACTCGCTGGCCCGCAAAGTCATCTTCGAAAAAGCCGGCAAAAAATTGAGCGATCTCGTTCCCGGCACCAAACTCACCTTCGAAAAGGTTCTGCTCGCCATCCATAAGAGCTAC
>CAZTEK010000098.1:0-6008 GCA_964612095.1 uncultured Verrucomicrobiota bacterium | reverse complement strand
ATTGAGCATGATCTGATTGTCCTTACGGATGAAATTTACGGCGAACTTACCTACGACCAACAACACATCAGTATGCTTTCTGTTCCCGGCATGAAAGAACGCACGGTTTATCTGCACGGTTTTTCCAAGGCTTGGGCCATGACCGGTTTCCGGATGGGTTTTTCTTGCGCGCCGCCGGAACTCACCGAAGCGATGATGAAAATCCACCAGTATACCATGCTTTGCGCGCCGGTACTCAGCCAGAAAGCTGCCATCGAAGCGCTGCGCGACCCGGAGCGCGACATCGCCGGAATGCGCGACTCGTACTGCGTACGCCGCAATTACATGCACGCTGCCTTTCAGGAAATGGGCATCGACTGCCATTTGCCCGGCGGAGCTTTTTACATGTTTCCAAACATTGAAAAATTTGGAATATCCTCCTACGACTTCGCCATGAAATTGCTCGAAGCAGAAAATGTCGCTGTGGTTCCAGGAACCGCGTTCGGTACCTGCGGGCAGGGCTTCGTTCGCTGTTGCTACGCCACGGCGCTCGACGATATCAAAGAAGCGATGACTCGTATCGCCCGGTTTGTTAAAACCCTCTGAGTCCTCGCAATCTCTGCGAGGAAATTTTCTGGAGTGCGGCGGCAAGTGCAACGCGACGCCGCTTTTTATCGGGCGAGAAGACGCTTCACCGCATCTTCAGTGAGTATGCGGTCCGGCCCTGCGGCTTTGATGATGGCCGCACTGGTTTCTCCTGCTGTGGCCTTCGGATGGATTTGCCTGTAGAGCGCATCGATATGTGCGACATAAGCCGTTGCCACAGAAGTTCCTTTTGCTCCGCCAGCAGAGCCGGGAGCGATGAGGTCGACGAAATCGCCGCGGTTGGAATAGTCAGCAAGCTTGTTGCCATCGGATGCGGCTACGCCAATAACGCCAGGATAAGCGGCCGGATACATGGGCCGTCCGGTATTTTCGTTCCCGACGGCCACATAGACGGTGCGCCCATTGTTCAAGGCGTATTGCACGGTGATTTCGATAAATCGGCTGGGTGTTTCAGAACCCCAGCTGAGGCTGATCGGGCCGGGGCCTTGTTTCACGGCGTATGTCATGGCGCTCATGAGCGTGAAAGCATCGGCAGTACCATCATCGGTAAAGGCTTTGATCGCGACGACATGCACCCCTTCGCCGACGGGTGAGTTGTAGGGATCGAGCAGGCCGGCCGCGATTTGTGCCATTAGGGTGCCGTGGCCAACAGCATCGGCCGTGAGTGGCGCGTCGGGATTGGTCGCATCAAAGGAGCTGACGACGGCTTTGCTGAGGTTGGCGTCGGAGGTTAGGCCGGTATCCAAGACAGCGACGGCGATGGGTTTATTTCCGGAAGTTGGATTCCAAGAGGCGGCGCCGGAAGCCGTTCGGGTCACCGGTGTTTTCATGCCGGGGATGTCGTAAATATAATTTGGTTCAGCAGAAGCGATGAGAGGGTCGTTGCCTAGCTGCGCGATAAGGTCGAAAATATTGGCTCCTTCGGGTAGCAGGATGCGATAGATGCCCAGTTCGGTGTTGGCCCCAATGACGGTGCCTCCGGTGCGAGCCAGAAAGTCGCGTAACGTTTCAGCAGAAGCGGCAGATTTAAAGCCGATCAAAATTTCGCGGGCCAGAAAGCGGGAACGTCCGTCGAAAGAAGTTTCGATCCGGCGTATGTTGCGGAGCGGTTGTACGGCGGAGGCGTAGCCGTCGCGGAATACGCGAATACCCGTGAGGCGGATGCGATCGCCGAGCGGTCCAGATTCACGCTGCCAGTCCAGCAGATAGTTGTAGGGAGAAAGCAGTTTATCAAGGGCCTGCTCGATATCGACGTCACTGAAAGAACCCGAGATGATTTTTTTTGCGGCAGGATCAATTTGCACATCGACGTCGGCGGCGACGAAATATTCGAGGAGTTGTGCCAGCGGCAGGTCTTGGACGGTGAGCCAGAGACGATTCTGGTCTATGCGGAATTCAGATGCGGCGGCCAGTAAGGAGCCCGCGGTTGTGCAAAGGGCTAAAATGATTATGTATAAGGTGTTGCGCATTACATGAAAGGTATCAGCAAGTTGAACGAATAGCAATCGGCAGCGTCTAATGCTGTGATTGACGGGGTATATATGGAGGCGTATGTTGCGAAGTGTATGAGCATAATCTCTTATAGATCGGTCGTTTTGCTGACAGTCCTTGCCGTCTGCGCAAGTACATCTTTTTCTGAAGATCTGGACGCGGCGCTTGAAGCACAGAAAAAGAAGGCGCAGCGGCATGTTTATTCAGACAGCGCCTTGCTTACCGATCAGAAACTGATTGTTCCCCGTACGCCGACCGAAGAGGAAAAGGATTTGGATAAAAAGTTGAGGGAGATGGACGCCGAAAGAGAGAGAACTTCCTCCGGTTTGCCTCTGGTTCCCCGCCCAGTAGCGCCTGCATCCCGTTCTGCAGATGATAAAAACTGGCTGACCCCTGCCATGTTGGATAATGACTCATCGATGACGCAGACCAACGAAGATGAAAATGCTTGGCTTCTTCGGGAGTTAGAGCGGCAGAAGGAGCGGAAAGTTGATGATGCGGTTAAGAAAGATGAGGAGAAGGCTAACAAACTTTTGCGTGAAAAAATAAACCAGCAAAGCAATTCGCCGGAACAAGAGCGTTTAAAACAATATCAACTTGCGCCACCCAAACTTTTTGGTAGCAGAGGGAAGGAGAAGGAAGACCCCAACACGCCGTCGTATATGGTTCCAAACAGCGGAACTCCTGATCCGTTGACCGCGATTCGTTTGACACCAAAAAAAGAAAAACTGCTGGCGCCAGCCATTTTCTCACCGGAAGCCGCACGGATTTCTTCGGGGCTGGATAAAGATCCTCTTAAGTCTACCAGAAGTTCCGTTCTTAATCCGGGTCTGGGCGGGCCTTTGCGTCCATCCTCGGCGCCCTCGGTTTTTTCTCCACGGCGAGATGTTCCTAAAACCGCACCCTTGACTCCGTTGGAGATGATCAAGAAGTCATCGCCGATTAATCGCCCAGACCCCTTTGTGGATGACAGAACGCATCCATTCAAGACGAGTATTTGGGAATAGTTATTTTTTTTCGTCGAGACCCATGAACGCTTTATATGTTTCGGCGGCACGCTGGATTTTTGTATGCTGAGCCTCAAAAGAACGGAGTTCTTCGTCGGAGGCTTTTTGCTGTTGCGAACGAAGTAATTCTATAGCGAATTCAGAGGAGCGCAGGGCCTGATCGTAAAGGCCCGAAACATAATAGGCTTCTGCCAAGGTATTCCAGAGGGACGACGAAAAAGGTGCGATTAAAATGGCTTCACGGGCGTGGCGCAGTGCCAGTTTGCTGTTTTTCATTTTTCCGCCGGTGGCATAAATCCAGGACAGATTGTTCTGAAGCATCGGGTTGTCTGGAAACGCGTCTACCAACTTGTTTAATAGTATAGCAGCGTCCTCAAAACGTTCCATTTGGATATAAAGCGTACTTAGACTAAAGAAAAGATCGGGATTGCCCGGGTCAGTTTGTAGTGCACGTAGATAGGCTTGTTCGGCTTCTTTGAATTCTCCTTCATTGGCATATTGAATGCCGGTGTTCATTAAAAAAGAGACTTTCGTCGACTTGGCCTGTTCTGCCGCGGGATCCTGTGCGGGCGCGGGAGCCAGCGTTGGTGCCGACGCTTCGAGTCCGCCGGTTATTAACATCGTAGGACTCTGTGGCGCGGACGGTGCCATCAGCATGTTTTTTGGTTCGGCTGCGGGAGCTTCTCCGTAAGCACCGGTTACTAGCGGCGAAGGGCCTTGCGGAAGAGTTGGTATCGCGGACTCGGCCTTTGTTTCTGTGTTTGTAGTTTTTTCGTGCGTGCTAATGTTCAGCTTAGAAGGCCCTTGCAGTCCGGTTTGTGCTAGCACGGAAGAAGCTAACAACAGAGTGGTTAAAATGAGCAGGATGTATGGCATAAGATTCTCACATTTTTTTGACGGTCACCTGCACCGCCGCGGGTTCAATTTTCTCGATTTGCAAACCGAGCGGTAAGTCGGCGCGCACAGAAACTTCATATTCTGCTGGTTCGGTCAGCCCGGTGCAATCGATATAGGTGTATACATCCCGTGCGTTTAAATCAGCGATTCGTTGTGGACTGCCACGAACTATCACCGCCACTTTTTCCGGACGGACTTTAACCACGCGCGTATCGTCAGAGGCCAGCAGTGGGCGCACATAGCTATTTTCAATTCGTTTCGTCGCCACCCGTTCTACCAGTGTAACCTCCGCCATGACTCGCTCAGGTAAAACAGTCCACGGCTGACCGGCCGATGCAAGCGCCGTATGGGTTTTGAACGAATTATAACGTCCGTCGAGACTGATCGGCATCGTCCGTACCTGATCTAGTTCGCTTAATAACCGTTCAGCGCCGCGCACTTTCACCGTAGCGGGGGTACAACTATTTTGTTCCATTTGAATGCCTTGAGGCAACTCACCATCCAGTACGACCTTTACCGGCAGTACGCGCTCTACTTCGCGGTCAATCGTCACCGTTATTTCTGCCGGATCAAACTGCACGGCGTGGGCACGTGACGGCGCTTTGACATAACGCGGAGAAAATTTAATGGTTTGGCGCAGCCGACCAGGATGCGCCGAACAATCAATCTTAACCTCCACTTGATCATTGCTGATAAAACGAATGTCGTCGCGTGAGCCGCGGAATCGAATATTGACGGTATCGGTCGATCGATCAAAAACTGCGCGGCCATCGCCAGCGGTAACCACCACCGGAACATCTGCCACCATGATTTCAAAACTGATATTTTCACGAACCGCCTGCCAAACCGCGAACGCTAATACAAGGCAGAACAATTTCATCGTCCAGTTACGGTTTATCGATTGCCAAATGCGCAGTAGACTCAGCGGCTGATCCGGTTTTTTGAAATGCCATTTAATCATTTGATGGCTCCTCAAAAATAAAACGTTTAGCCCCAGAATTTTCACCGGTACGGCGACGGGCCATCTGCCGAAGGCCGTTGGGCTCACGATTCAGGAACGAATTCAGCGCGTGCCGCAGTCGGGGCTCGTCAAAATTACGTTTGAGACGTCCGTTGTAAGCAACTGAAATGATGCCGGTTTCTTCCGACACCACAATGACCAGCGTATCCGTTTCTTCCGTCAGGCCGATTGCGGCGCGGTGGCGCGTGCCGAGATCGCTGGTCAGATTATCGGTCTGGGTCAGCGGGAAAACGCAGCCTGCTGCGGCAATGCGATCTTCACTGATGATGACGCCGCCGTCATGAAGCGGCGCGCCGGGATGGAAAATGGAGGCCAGCAGTTCGGCGCTTATCTCGCTGTTCATCGCCGTTCCGGTATCTTGAATCCCGCGAGTTTCCATTTCGCATTCAATGGCAATCAGCGCGCCGGTTTTCCGAGCCGCCATCGACAGTACGGCATTAACAATCGGATCGGCCGGGGATCGATGGGTTCTGCCCGCTAAAAAATTACCCTGCCGGCCGAGCCGTGCCAGCGCCCGGCGGATTTCCGGCTGGAAAATCACGATCAAAGCGAGAGCCAGATAAACCATTATTTTTTGCAACAACCAGTTGATGATCAACAGATTCGTAAATTTTGTAATCATCATCAGAAAAGTAAAAACAATAGCCAAGCCCGTTAGGATTGCTGCACCGCGTGTGCCGCGGAAAAATTTCACCAGAAAATAGAAAATAACGGCGAGAATTAGAATCTCGACCATGCCGGTCGCGCCGGGATATTCAATGCTGTGGAGCCAGTTCATCATATGTTCCTTGAGGGGCGCAGTTTATCCACAAGCCTCGCGGCATCGCAAGATTCCTTTACATCGTGCACCCGCAAAATATGAGCTCCACGCAGAACCGCAAAGCCCGCCACCGCCAGCGACCCGGCCAGTCGCTCCTCCGGCTTGCCGCCGAGCATTCGTCCGATAAACCCCTTACGGCTTGCACCGATCAACACCGGGCGGCCCAAAGCCGTCAGCACCGGAATTC
>CAZTEK010000097.1:0-6065 GCA_964612095.1 uncultured Verrucomicrobiota bacterium | reverse complement strand
GCGGCAGGCTTAACACCCCGGCGATACGCACAAAAATTTCGACAACCTCTTTTTCGAGCTCGGAAATAGCCGCCTCCATCGCTTCCCCTTTACGGTTCAGATTGTTCATAAAATAATGAACGGATGTGGTTTTAACAAGCTAAATTGCCGCAAAATCAGAGTGTTATAACTTTTAAAGTTAACTGCTTTTGCGTAATTTAAACCTGTTTTGCGGTCTTAGATTACTTCGTAACACGCGCGGTTCCGTTAGGGTCGGTTAACACGCGGACTCGCTCGCCGACGACAAAGGGGATGTCGGCTTCCTGCACCACCGCAATGGATGAACCGCCGTCAAGTTTGACCGTAATTTCGAGTCCGGCTTTTTTGGTCAGTTTTTCTTCAGCCACAGCACCGCCGACCGCGCCCAGCGCCGCACCGCCGAGAGTCGCCAGTACAGCGCCTTTCCCGGCTCCCATGGTACTACCGATTACGCCCCCAGCGACACCGCCGCCAACCGTGCCAACTGCGGATTTAGTGCCTTCAATTTGTACGTTTTTAACAAACTCAACCGTGCCAAGCCGAACGGTCTGCGTACGGCGCACCTGATCGCGAGAATAGACCTCGCTGGAATTACTGGATGCGCAACCGGCTAATAGCGCGGCTACGGCCAAAAAAGTGATGAAATGCTTCGCCTTCATGTCGCCCCCCTTTTTCTAGGCGAAACTGTAGCGCCTTTTCCAGGCATTGGAAACCGGCAAAGCCGATTTTCCAATGGGTGTAACGGGTCAAACCGTTTTCGGTTTTTTGATAAGCATCTGAGCAATGGCAATTACCTGACTGATGGTCCAATAAAGCACAAGTCCTGACGGCATGGTGTAAAAGAAAAAGAGCATCATAATCGGCATCATAATGGCCATCATTTTCTGCTGCTGAGGATCGCCCGCGCTCGGGGTGAGCTTCTGCTGCCAGACCATCGTGACGGCCATTAGAATCGGTAGGATATTCAGCGAACCCACAACAGGAATCATACCGGCAAAAAGATTCTCCGGTTCAGAAAGATCGCGAACCCAAAGAAACTTGGAGAAACGCAATTCAACAGCACTGCGCAGTACAACAAACAACGCAATGAAAACCGGAATCTGGAGAAGCATTGGCAGGCAACCGCCCATGGGGTTGACTTTATTCGTTTTATAGAACGCCATGGTTTCCTGCTGCATGCGCTGCGGATTGTCTTTGAACTTTTCACGGATTTCTTTGAGCTGAGGCTGAAGAGCCTGCATTTTCCGCATGCTTTCGGTCCCTTTATGGGTGAGCGGCCAGAAAATGATGCGCACGATGACGGTTAAAAGCATGATGGCAACGCCATAATTGCGGACTACTTTTTCGAGCGCATTTAATCCCCACAAAAGGCTGATTTTGATCGGATACATAACCGGATTCATGAACTTCCAGAAGCCCATGCTTCTGAATTCCATCACTTCAACCTGATCCATATCCTGTGCTTTCAGGAGGGAGTAGTCTTTGGGTCCGATATAAACACGCGCTTTACGGGTCAGCGTCTCGCCGCCGGCGATTACTTCAGAATCAAACTGCAATGCGGCAGACACTTCGACCGGTAAGGCTTTTTTGCCTACCCCTTCGCGACGAACAGAAAGATCAAATGCATCCGCCGCGTTTTCAGGTGTCAATATTTGCACAAAAAATTTATTTTTAGCGGCTATCCAATTCACAGAAGCCGGAGGAATCTGATCCGGCGTGGTGGTCTTCAATTCATTTCCGGCTGCAACGCCGAACAGTTTATTCAGTTCTTTACCCCAGTGATGCACACCTTCTTCGGCCGGCGCAAAAGAATCAACGCCCAGCGTGACAACACCTGCCATTGCAGTCGTCCCCTTGGCTTCCGCCATCGGGCCCGTCGGCAAGCGTAGCGCGGGCAGAGTCCACGGCGCTGTATTCGCGTTAACGAAAGAATCTTCGACTTTCAATAAATATTCACCGTCGAGCTTAAATGAACGCTTAAACAACCGTCCGTCGCCGAGTGGTGCCACATACAGCAAACCTTCGGTTGTTTTCTCAAGCGTCCCTGCCGGTACCGGCAAACCGGCATAGCGCAGTGCAGGCGCGGCTCCAAAGTCGAGCATCATTGGACCGCTCTCTTTACGGTTTTCCTCTGGATATTTCTTAAAAACAGCAGAAATAACGGCAGCACCATAGGAAGAAACAGTCAGTTCGATATCATCGTTAGCTAA
Organism: uncultured Verrucomicrobiota bacterium; assembly: GCA_964612095.1. Classification (GTDB taxonomy): domain Bacteria; phylum Verrucomicrobiota; class Kiritimatiellia; order Kiritimatiellales; family Tichowtungiaceae; genus Tichowtungia. Next base: position 3,837 of record CAZTEK010000097.1, on the reverse strand, counting down.
CGACAGTCGCCGCTCAGGTACTGACGGCAATACGACTTCAGGGACTTTCACCGCTACCGACTCAACAATCGCGGCAGCTTTTTCAACTGGAGCCAAGCCCGCCGGTTTTTCAGCGGCAACAGAAGCAACCTGTTTTTCAGGCTGTACGGGCTTCGGGAAATACTTTTTCTCGATTACCGGATAAAAATTCATCCAGGCAAACATCATCGCAATAAGAACGGCCACAATAATAAAATCGGTTTTCTTCATAATGCGTATCTTTCGTTCAAGTCGATTTCCGACCTCTGTCCTCTGACTTCTGATCTCTTTTCTCCGGAACGAGATCAACCCCACCCGGATTCCATGGATGACACCGGCAAATCCGCCGAAAACTCAACCAAAGGCCGTGGAGTATGCCATGCTTCTTTAGGGCTTCAATCGTATAATCAGAGCAAGAGGGGTAAAAGCGGCAGGTCGCGGGTGTCACACGCGAAATGGTTTTCTGATAAAGTCGGACCAAACCTATAAGAAGGCGTTTCATTTCTTCAGCAGCCCAGCCTTTTCCGCCAACCGCAAAAATTCGGATTCTACCTCCGCATAGGAAGCGGACAATAGATTATGGCGACCAATAATCACCAGATCGACCGCCCCCGAAAGCTCTGCACGATGATGCCGAAATATTTCGCGCAGACGGCGTCGGGCCAGATTGCGATCTACCGCACGATTACTGACCTTCTTACTGGTCACTACGCCCATTCGCAGAGAAGCGCCTTCGCCTTCGCGAAGCCAAAACACCATGTAGCGCCCGACAAAGTTTCTTTTCTGTGCAAAAGCCTCCCCGAAAAGGGAGGCTTGAATTAAGCGCTGTTTTTTAGAAAACGTTTTTAAATTCACCGGTAAATCCTCCGGTGTAAACGTCTTATGCATCACAAACGGTAAGACGTTTACGTCCCATACGGCGACGGTTAGCAAGAATTTTGCGTCCATCCGCTGTTTCCATACGAGCACGGAAGCCGTGTTTGCGAGCGCGTTTAATTTTCGAAGGGTGCCATGTACGTTTCATTATTCAATCTCCACTGAAATTCAAAAAGAGCGCAAACCCTGCCAAGTTCGTCAGCCTCTGTCAACCCCTTTACCGTTAAAACGGTGCGGCAGTTCCAATTTTGGTATTAATAGCAGCTTCGGCGATGGAACGTCCGTCTATAAGAATCGGTTGTTTACGGGCGCGCCAGACGCGTCGCTTGGTTTTAGCCACTATGTTATGCCCCGGCGCGAAGAAAAACAGTTTCTCCTCCATTTTAGCCAACAACCACATCAACGGATAAATTATCGTGCCGAAAGCGTTCAACTTGGTGTAGTGGTAAAACTCCTCAGCGCCGGTTTTTTCACTGGGCATATTATAGGGTCCGCGGGCCAATTTATTGGCGGCAGCCTCACAAAACAGACCGGGGAGTTCAATACAACAGGTAGAATACGAATCCGTCTCCGGCACGTCGAATCCATCCTTAAGCACTTCAAACAATTCGCCATTGGTATAGCCGGGGCGTTCAAGTCCTTTGACCCGCCAAGAAAGTCCCAACATAGAACGGAGCGGGCAACTACCTATGCAAAAACCCATTTTGCGCGCGGCGGTAACTACCAGCCGACCATCGGATTTCAGCACACGGTGACATTCTTTAATAAAGGCATAATCATCGCGCACACGTTCTAACGCATCGACAATCACCACCGCATCATACGTTCCATCAGGATCTTTGATGGAAAGACCATCAAGAACTTCAACCTGCTCATCCACAAACCAATCCAGCGATGATTTTGCTATATGTGAAAGGACCAACGTCTTCCATCGTCCACCCCCTTCACGTAGCCGAGCACTGATCACACCGTCACCAGCAGTTATCTCAAGACAGTTCTGATTCGTCGTGATACCAATCAGCTCTCTAATCTTCCGTAAACGCATTTTTCGCCGAATAGACCGCTTAAACAACTTTTCCTGCCAGCGAACCACTTCATTACGTAAATTATCATCCATTGCTTTCATGGCGGCGGAGTATAAAGGGGGAAATAGAAGAATGGAACACCTGAATGCTGGAATATTGAACCATGATGTTCCCGCCAAAAGGATAACTACATTGAATTTCGTTTACCGGAGCACGCCAAACTTTCAAACCTTTTCCGGCTTTAAAATTGACAGGACCGAACCCGATTTCCACACTCTGCCGCACAAAACCGGAAACGCATCACTATGGACATTTTTTCTCTGATCTTCATCGTCATCGGGCTCTGCCTGTTCGAAACCATTACCAGCATTGATAATGCTATCATCAACGCCGAAGTACTCTCCACCATGCAGGAAAAGGCGCGGCGCTGGTTTCTGGTCTGGGGACTATTCATCGCCGTCTTTTTGGTTCGGGGACTGCTCCCGTGGATCATCATCTGGGCCACCATGCCGTCGCTCGGGCCGATCGGCGCACTGACGGCAACGTTTAGCGGCGATGCTTCCGTCGTCGAAGCCATCGAAAAAGCGGCGCCGACACTCCTGATCGGCGGCGGCACCTTCCTGCTATTTCTGTTTTTCCACTGGCTCTTCATTGAACCAAAAAACTACGGCCTAGCTGGCGAAGCCTTCTTCCATAAACAGGGCGTCTGGTTCTTCGCCATCGTCGCCATCCTACTCGCAGTCCTCGTCTGGTGCGCACTAAAGATCAACCCGGCAATGGCCTTCGGCGCGGTCGTCGGCTCCACCGCCTTTTTCATCACTCACGGCTTCCGGGAACAGGCCGAGCACGCCGAAAAAACTCTGATGCAGAACGGACTTTCCGACTGGAGCAAAATCCTCTACCTTGAAGTCATCGACGCCACCTTCTCCATCGACGGCGTACTCGGTGCGTTCGCCTTCACGCTCTCCGTGCCGCTCATCCTGCTCGGCAATGGACTCGGCGCACTGGTCGTCCGCCAGCTAACCATCGGCAACGTCGACCGGATCAAAAAATACATCTACCTCAAAAACGGAGCCATGTACTCTGTCCTCTTCCTCGGCGCTTTCATGGTGCTCGAAAGCTTCGGGTTCCATATCCCGGTCTGGCTCTCGCCGCTCATGACCTGCGGCGTTGTGGCCTTCTTCTTCATCAAATCCAAAGCGGCGCTTCGTCGCGTGTAAAAGCGTACAATCAAGGAGTCTCACTATGAAAGTCGTTGCATTTAACGGCAGTCCGCGTAAAGGCGGCAACACGGAATTCCTGCTAAAAACCGCGCTCAAGGAACTGGAAGCCGAAGGCATTGAAACCGAGCTGATTCAGGTCGGCGGACAGGTTCTGCGCGGCTGTACCGCCTGCTGCTGGTGCCGCGACTCCGGCGAAAAACGCTGCGTGATCGACAACGACCCGCTCAACGGATACATCCAGAAAATGCGTGAAGCCGACGGCATCCTGCTCGGCTCGCCAACCTATTTCGCCGATCTCACCTCGGAAATGAAAGCGCTGATCGACCGATGCGGTTACGTCCTGCGCCCCGGCATGGAACTGCGGCGCAAAGTCGGTGCCGGAATTGTCGCCGCCCGGCGCGGCGGAGCCATCCACACCTTCGACTCGCTCAACCACTTCTTCCTGATCAACGAAATGCTGGTGGTCGGCTCCTGCTACTGGAACGACGGCTACGGCGGCCCCGTCGGTGCCGTGGAAACCGGCGACGCCGAAGGAGCCAAAACCGCCCAGACCCTCGGCCAAAACATGGCCTGGACACTCAAAAAACTTCATGCATAAACAACTCTGGAGTGCGGACGCAAGCGGAGCGCGAGGCCGCTCTGTTCCTGCCGATGGAGAAAAGCTCCGTCGCTCTTCGTTTGCCGGAGCACTCCAG
>CAZTEK010000096.1:0-6069 GCA_964612095.1 uncultured Verrucomicrobiota bacterium | reverse complement strand
TGAGCCAGACTCTTGACCTCTTGCGCCACCACTGAAAAGCCTTTGCCTTGCTCGCCAGCCTTGGCCGCTTCGATCGAGGCGTTAACGGCCAATACATTGGATTGCTCGGAGAGAGAGTCGACGGTGGCGATAATCTGACCGATGGCCTGACTCTGTTCGCTCAGCCGGATAATCGTTTCGGCAATGGCTCCCATCTGGTTCTGAATTTTATTCATGCTCTCAATCGTGCCGTCGGTGGCTTCGCGTCCGCGCTTAGAGGTTTCGCGGATATGGCGGGATTCATCCGCCATTTGCTGGGCTTTCGCGCTGGCCAGTTCGGTGGTCTGGCGAACTTCTTCGACGGTGGTGGTCGTTTCGCTGATCGAAGTGGCGTTTTCTGCCGCCGAGGAGGCTAGCTGGGCGCTGGAGGCAGAGAGTTCGGCAACGGAAGAAGCAATGATCGAAGCGCCATCAACAATTTCCTGAATCTGCTGGCGCAGGCTGATGATCATTTTCTTGAGAGCCAGTCCTAGCGTGTCTTCTTCAGAGCGAGGTGTAATATCGGATGTGAGGTCACCTTGTGCGATTTTTTCTGCGGCATCGGTAATATTGCGCAGGCTACCGATCATGGCACGGAAGGCGGTTACCAGAGAGCCGATTTCGTCCTGGGTGTCTTCTAGCGGAACTTCCTTGCCGAGATTGCCGCTGGCGATGTGTTTGGAATAGTTCACCAGCACCCCCAGCGGACGGATGATGCCCGCAGATACCCGCTGGCCGAGACGGAAGGCTACAAAGAAAGCTATTAGGGTAATCACAATCAGCGCAATCAGGCTTTGCGTTTGTGAGCGGTCGGCCTGTTCCATTGACAGGGTCATATCCGTTTCGGCGTGGTCGATGATCCGTTTGATGGCTTCCTGCACCGTTTGGATGTCGGTTTCGGAGGAGTCCATAAGTTGCGTAAGTTCGGTGTCATTTGTTGATTTCACCATGTCGTTGCAGAGTCTCGCAAGTTTCTCATGGGTTATGCGTAGGTTGTTGAGGTTTTGCTGATCTGCTTTTTCTGTGAGCATACCGGAAAGCGTTGTGAGGTGCTGCGTAGCTTTCGCGTGCTCTGTTTCCATCCGAACGAGAGCGTTTTTTTCTTTGAGAAGAAAAGAGTGTAACGCCAGCAATTCGGTCGTGATGGCATCGGAGAGGTCGGTTGCTTCGCGGACGACAGGATATTTTTCCTGGAAGATGATATCAGCACCATTACTAATGACTTGAATGGTAATTACTCCGACTACACCGCCGAGCGCAACGAGCATAGACATCCAAAAAAAGGCGATTTTTAACCGTTTCGCAATGCTGTAGTTTTTGAACATAAGGATCTCCTTAAACCTCAACCGTTTCATTCACAATAAGCCGCTTGTCCGTCAAAATCCGTTCGGCATTGAGCACAATCAACCGGTCGCAGGTGATGCCGGTTAGATAAGTGCTGTCAATGCCCTGCCATTCGTCCGTGGAAGAAAGCTCGCGTTTAGAGATCGATTCCGTGCCGAGAACATCATCGGCCAGAATGCCGAAACACATTTCGCCGCACTCCAGAATAACCAGCTTGTTTAAGTTGGTGAGGCTGTTGGATGGCAACGAAAAGAATTGTTTGAGATCAACGATGGAACAGATTGCCCCGTGTACATTGGTCACACCAGTAACGAAGGGCGGCGTGTGTGGAACGGGAATATAGGAAGTCAGTGGCCAGACTTCGCGGATATAGCGTGTTTCAAGCGCATAGCGCTCTGAAGCCAGCAGGAAGGTCATCACTTCAATCCGGTCTTCGATGTCGTTTTCTTTTACAGGCGGTTGAGCCAGAACAGCTGCGCGGCGAGTCAATTCGCTTTTTACGAACGCTGAGTCTTTGCGATCCATTTAGATCCGCTCCTTTTTATCTGAAAGTCCGGCTTGAATTAGTTGCCGTAACCGCCCAGCCGTCATTCCTTCGCCTTCTGGAACGGGAACGTCTTCGCCGAAAGGTTTTAGCAGTAATAGGGCGTGTTGAAAATATTTTTCTGCCGCAACCGATTTTTGCTGTTGAAGAGTCATATGGCCTAATGAGAAGTGCGCCATAATGTGTTGATCGTCGAGATAGAGAACTCGTTGGAGCGAGCGTGCGGCTTCATGGGGTTCATTTTTTTCCAGCTGAATCATGGCCAGCAGATAGTGGTAGGCCGGTTGAAGCTTACCGGTTTCGACGGCATTGAGCGCGTGATAGAGCGCTTCGTCCAACTCGCCCAGATTAGCCTGAGCACGGGCGAGTAGAAAAGCTTCGCGGTCACGGGCGGCCCGTCCGGCGAGATGCGTTTTGATCAGATCCGCCGTTTCATGGTGGCGGCCTTGTGCATAAAATTCTTCGGCCTGCTGGATTACGGTGCGCTCGGGGACTTTATGTGAAACCGGCGGCGGATCGGAAAGTTTTACCGGAATCGGTGGCGGTTTCGGGGCTGGCGCATGAGGTGGTTCGTATGCCAAAGGTTTCGGTAGTTCGGTAAAACGAGTAAAGGGTTCCGCTGCGGGCGGTTTCCGGCGGAAGGTGGTGGGGCGGGAGCTGTTTTTTTGATAGAGAATTGATTCCGCCACATATTCTCGGTGCAGAGCCGGATCGTCCGCATAAATGGTTTCTGTAGGACTTAGCACCAACCATCCGTCCTCAATTAGCGAACGTTGCAGGCGACCAATCACCTTGCGAGCCTGTTCCGGTGCGAAATAAATTAGCACATTGCGGCAGAAAATCACATCCATCGCCTGAGTCTGTGTAACGAGCGATGGATAAATATCGTCGGCCAGATTTAGAAAATCGAAGGTAACGCGCTTCTGAATGTCGGTGCGCACCGTATGATTTTCGTTTTCAATCTGGAAATAACGTTGCTTCACCCACTCCGGCGTTCCGCGGAACGACCACGGACGGTAGACCGCTGCTCGTGCCCGCACCAAAAAGTCGGGATTGATGTCGGTGGCCAGAATCCGGATCGACCAGTCATGGATATCCGGCAATATGGAATCGAGCAACATCGCGATAGAGTAGGGCTCTTCGCCGGTACTGCACGCCGCGCTCCAGATGCGCAGTTGTTTATGGCCGTGGCGCCGCTTTTTTTCAATCACCTCTCCGAACAGGTGGCGAGCCATCGGCTCAAAGTGGTTTTTTTCACGAAAAAAATAGGTTTCACCGATGGTTAGAAATCCGGCCAGCTTATACAGCTCATTTTGCGGCAGATTAGCTTGCATCAACCATTGCAGGCAGGCGGCGGGGTCGGTGTGGCCGAATGCCTCGGCGGCTTGCATGAAGTTTCGGTGTAAATCAACCCAGTGTGATTCGGGAATATGTAACCCCAGTCGCTCGCGAACAAATTCGCTAAGCGGACTGAGCCAACCCCGGGCCATGATGGGATCGGAGGGGTTCAAGCAACTGCAGACTCCATGGCTTTGGCTAACGACTGTTCTTCGCCATCCGAGAGAAATTTTTCCAGATCATAAATTAGTATCAGATTTCCGGCTAGAGCGGTGACCCCATCGAGGTACGGCAATTTTTCAAGCACGGTCAGGGCGTCGGACTGCGGTGCGCGGCTGCAAAGCTCTACACCGGATACTTGCTCGACCCAAAGCGCCAGTTCCCGCCGCGCGGTTCGGGCTAAAATTAGATGATCATCAAGATCCATTGCGCGAAAGGGTAGACCGAGGCGGTGGCGTACATCCATTACCGGTAGCAACTGGCCATGAACATTAAGGATTCCTGCCACCACTTTCGGAGCATTCGGTAACGGGGTAACGGCGGCGGCCGATTCTACCCTGACCACATTGTCTAGTGGAAGACCGCAACGTATGCCACCGGTTTCGAAAATCAACAGCTCGGTTTCCTGATTCATTCGTCTGCTCCTGTTGTTGGTTATATGGCGCGCCGACGTGACAGACTGTATGAAACGAAACATCGTTCAGCAAGGAACATCATTTAATCACGGAATAATTTGTTGGAATTTCATCCTGATTTTAATGAATTCATTCGGACCGGCAGGCCGGAAGATTTCATTTAGTTCGTGTTGCGGACGCATCGGACATCGTTGTAGATGCGGATCTCGTCACCTTGCGGGCCGCGTCCGTGTGGAAAGTCATTGGGATCGCCGCATTTCGGGTCGCTACGTTGTGCGCCAGCACCGTGGACATCCATCAGGGTATATTCACCGAAGCCCGGCGGATGTTGCATCCAGCCGGTGGCTTTTCCGAAAGCAACATAAACGGCGGCTTGGCCTTGCCGAGGTCCGTCAAGGTGGGTGGTGCTGCTCCAGTACCATGCATCCAGATTGCTCATTTTTAAAAATTTCTGATCAATGGCCGGAATGGCTGAATAATCTACGATGCTTTGTAATTCTTTGGCATTCGGGAGCCGCCAGTCACTGTGCCCAGCGAGTTCCAGATTTTCGGCGTAGGCCAGTGCTTCTTCCCAGTTCAGGCCGCCAGCGCTATCGGTCTGTTGCCACATCAGGCCGGTTGCCTGATCAGTGACCGTTCCATCGTTGTTATCGGTGAACTTATTTTTGCCGTATTCAGGATTCCCGCGGACGTAGCGGACGGTCAGTCTGGTTTCTCCCCGCGGGCTGGTAATCGGATACCCTTTGATGCGTCCGTCGGCAAAATTGACGCCAAAAGCGGTTGGATTATCGAGCATGGTCATGCCGGTATATTTGGTGGAACTCCAGCATTGCACGTCAATGAAGCGGTTTTGCCCGATCTCATCGCCGTAGAAGAAATCAAAATAATCTGTATCAAGATAGGGGACGGAGGTGTCGCCGGATTCGCCAGTTGAACCACTGAAAAGGATCAGCGAATAAAGCTCCTTGATTGTCGGTAATCGCCAATCGTTATAACCACCTATGCGGCAAATTGATGCGTTTTTAGCCGCCTCTTTAAAGGTGGAGAGTTCCCGCTCTGGAGCTTTTATCCACATTAGCCCGGTAATGTTGTCGGTGATAGTGCCATCTCCGTTATTGCAGTAATCTGGCTGGACTCCTTCGTATTGGGCATCCTGTCCGTAGAAAGCCTTTCCTTTTGCGGGCGGACGGGTTTCAGAAGTATCGTCATAACAAGTCGCCTGTCTGGTATCGACCACTGGATAAGAAATGGCAGCGGCAGATGCGGCGGTTGCGATCAATGCGGTGAAGAAAAACAGTTCCTTCATGAGGGTCTCCTTGCCGGGGTTTATTCAGCTAACGGGACCGGCGCGATTTTATTGTCAGCGGACTGGAAAACTTTCAGCCGGAATATCTGAAAGATTGCACAAAACGGTTAGAACGGGCAGGGTTTACGAATGGTAAAAAGTTTCTGGCGGTACGGAATTGTTCTGGCAGCTTGTTTGCAGGCTGTACTCAGTCAGGCGGCTTCAGTCGGATTTATCGACGCGAAGCAGCAGGGCAGTTTTAACATCGGCGCGGCGCAGGTTGCGATTTCCCGTGAGTATGAAGAAGCCCCGCTGAACCGCGATTTACTGATTATCGACTACTCCATTCCGGCTCAGACAGCGGCCGGGGTCTGGGCCAAGGAATATCCTGTCGCGCTGGCCGCCGGTTCCATGGATGTGATCCAATTGGGTCTCTATATTCCTGAAGGCCAACTGGCTAATGTTTCTCTGGCGGTCGAGATTAAAGGGGCCTCTGGAACACAACGTTTTCCCGTTTCACTGTCGCCCGGTTGGAATACAGCCCGCGAACTGATCAATTGGAAAAAAATCGGCAGCCTCAACGAAACGGTACTGCTGATTCAGCGCACCGGAGGTGACGATCCGGCGGTGGGAAGAATCCGGCTGGATATGACGTTTAAAAAGCTTCCGTTGTGGCAAAAGCTACGCGCCTCACTTTGGGGGCGGCTGGGTGGCGTCACAATATTCAGTTTGCTGATGAGTCTGCTGGTGTTTGTGATTCGGCGTAAAATGAAAATCGCCGTGAAAGGCATGGCCCGCGATTTGGCTTTTGGCGTTGCCACGGTATTGATCGTTTCGTCGGTGCTGGGTGTTTACGCGCTGGGTAAAATGAATCCGCTCGATTCCGGCTGGTTCTGCTTCTATAT
>CAZTEK010000095.1:0-6116 GCA_964612095.1 uncultured Verrucomicrobiota bacterium | reverse complement strand
TCGCCGTCACCGGCGGACTCGAAACCTGCTGTGACCGCACGCTCAAACTGATGAACAAAGGCATCACCGTTGTCGGAGCGGAGGAAGTGCTGGCGAATCTGTCGGATGCGGGCATCATGACACACGCCTACCTCATGTACGGCTTTCCGACGCAGACGCTGGACGAAACCTTCCAGGGATTGGAAACCGTCCGCCGTCTGATGGAAGAGGGCGTTTTACATTCGGCCTACTGGCACCGCTTCGCGCTGACCGCGCACAGCGAAATCGCCCGCGAACCCGAACGGTTTGGAATCAAGCTTCTGCCGGAAACGTCCGGAGGATTTGCCCGGAACGAAATCCCGTTCGACGGACAGTTTGATTACGACCTCGCCGTCACCGGCGAAGCTCTCCGCACCGCCACCTACAACTACCAGCACGGCACCGGCTTCGATGTTCCGGTTATGGATTGGCTGGGGTGAGGGAGAGTTTTCCTCGCAAAGCCGCAGAGAACGCCAAGAATTTTCCACTGACTGGAAGAATTTTGACAGGATAACAGGATCGACAGGATGATTTTTCGCTACGCCGGACAGATTGCTGCCTCACTTCGAAGTTTTGTAAAAATTAAAGAGGCCAGAGCGCTTTTGAAAGAATTTTCTCTGCGATCTCCGCGCCTTCCTGACTCGGCGGAGCCTCCGGCGAAGACGGTTGCGAGGAATCATTTATCCAAAATACAGAAATAAACTAACCACTAATCTTCACTAATGGGCACTAATCACAAAAAAATCAAACTACCTCATCTGCATTGACGAGCCAGATTAGTTCACCAAAACAATGAGTGCTTTGTTCTTTGTAATTTATGCATCATTAGTGGGTATTAGTGAAAATTAGTGGATCATTTTCCTTTTTAGGTTTATCGAATGCAGTCGGGTTCGATGTTCCGGTTATCATTGCCGTGTTTTTTTTGTACGGTTTGTGGTATAGCCTCCGGTCATGAAGAGCTTTTACAGATTGCCGCTGGGGTGTTTCACGGCGTTGTTACTGGCGATTGTTGTCTGGGTGGCGTTGCAGTTTGTTTTACTGCCGTCTTTGGAGAAAGATGCAAATCGTGAAGGCCATAAGTTCAAGGACTACATCAACCGGCTGTTTTACGGCCGTTAATTTTTATCATGAAGCAATTTGTAAAATGGGTGATCTGTGGATCGGTGGCATTGGTGCTGGCCGGTTTGGCCGTGTTGCAACTGCTGGCACTCTTTTCAGGAGTGATGGAGTATAAGTCGGGGGGGAAATCAGCCCCACGGTCATTTGCTGATAAAATTCAACTGCTGAAAGATTTTTTTGAACCTCCTGTTCGTCAACCGGAACCAGTCCGCCTTGTTCAAATTTCCAATCTGCCTGCCCAACGTCGCATGGTGCTTCCGGAGGCTGAATTAACGGCGGCAGAGCAAGCGGTCAAGCAGAAGCTGGAGGCATTGCTGTTATCCAGAGCGCCGACGCACCGATTGGTGTACGATGGCGGTAAGACCTTAAACGGGCGGCTGGTGGAAGAGCATCCTGACTATATTGTGTTTTCAGAAAAGTATGGCGAAAGTGGCACAATGAGAGCCAATTTTTCCCGTGATCGGATTGTTCGGCTTGAAACCTGTTCGGTACAACCGCCAGTCGTGAGCCGTCGCGATGTCCGGTTCTATATGGATTTCCCTGACAAGCATTTCTACAAAAGCCCGCCGTACACCATTCTTACGGAAGAATCATTTTTCGCCATTGAGCATATTGTTGAACAGTTACAAAATCTCAATGTGCAGATATTGGAACAGTTTGATCCGCTGATTACAACGTCCAGGCAGAGAAGTGATGTTCAACTGCTCATCTTCTCCGATCTGGATGAGTATTCGGTTTACTGCGATCGATACGCACCTGAACTGAAAAGTAACTTGGGTTTTTATAGTCACGCCATGGATCGCATGGTGGTTTGTCATCAGAGTGATGCGGGCTGGGTGAAAAAAAGCGAAATGCAAATTAGAGCTGTCGAGCAGCAGTACGGAGTTAAGCTGCAGACGGCGAGCGAAAGAGAACGGTTGAGCCAGTGGAAGAGTGATGCACAGGGCAAACTGCTGGCGCAGGCCAATGAGGCTACACAGTCCGCAATCCGTCATGAAGGGGCTCATCAGCTATTTTTCACGCTCGGCATCCAGTGTTCTGCGCAAAGCGGGCGGGGTTGGCTTACCGAAGGGCTGGCAACATTCTGTGAAACCGAAAAAGTTGGGCAGATCAATCGCGAACGCATTGCGGAATTGAAATCGGCACTGGCAGGCAGGACGCTGATTCCGCTACGTGAGCTGATGGCATTGTCGCGTTGTGAAAACTCGTTGGCGTACTCCGAAGCGTGGTCGCTCACGTATATGCTGATGCAACCGGAATACCGTTCCGGGTTTTTGGCCTACATGGACTGGGTTCGCAACCATTCTGAGTTATCCGGCGTTGACCCCATTCAGGAACTTTGCCGTTATATTTTCCTTCAGCCGGCGGAGCTTGAATTGCGCTGGAGAGCCTACCTCACCGAACTGATCAGCAGGTAACTTATGATTTCTCAAGACGTAATCATTATTGGCGGCGGCGCGGCGGGCGTTTTTGCTGCGGCGGTTCTGGCCGAGGAGGCGCCCGGGCTGAAGGTGCTGGTGCTGGAAAAAGGTTCGCGTCCGCTGGCGAAAGTTCGTGTTTCTGGCGGCGGTCGCTGCAACCTGACGCATCAATGCGCTGATATTCGCGAGTTCGTGAAGAATTATCCGCGCGGCGGCGCGGAACTGATCGGCCCATTTCATCGCTTCGGCCCGGACGAAACCGTCGTATGGTTTGAGTCGCACGGCGTTCCGCTGGTTACTCTGGACGATGGTTGTCTTTTCCCTGAGTCCGATACGTCCGAAGATGTGATTAACGCGCTGCTCAAAACCGGCGTCAATATTCGGACAAACTCAGAAGTTCCCAAAGTGTGGAAGTTTGACGGCGGATTCAACGTTAAGTTGGCGAATGGTGAACAGCTAGCGTGTAAAAAACTGCTGGTCGCAACTGGCGGCGGCGCGTTTATCGAAGGACTCGGCCATACGATTGAACCCTGTCTGCCGTCGCTTTTTACCTTCAAGACCTCGGATAAGGATTTTACCGCACTGGCCGGAATTGTGGTGGAAGGCGTCCGCGTCAGCGCCCCGGGATTAAAAGCCGACGGTGCTTTGCTGATTACTCATGGCGGTGTCAGCGGTCCGGCGGTTTTGCGTCTTTCATCGTTCGGCGCGCGCAGTTTGGCGGAAACGAATTATCGTTTTGATATGAAGATCAACTGGCTTCCGGAGCAGAGTGAAGAACAGATTTTCCAGACTCTGGAAAAATTCCGCGCTGGTTCACCACGCAAGCAGGTTGGAACGTGGTCACCGGTTGGACTTTCTTCCAGACTTTGGAAATTGCTGGTGGCGCGCGCTGGTGTGGACGAAACGCGCGAATGGGGCGCGTGTTCGCTGAAGGCATTGCGGCATATCGCGGCACAGGTCGGCGGCTTTGTTCTTCCGATTACCGGAAAAAACCCGCACCGCGAGGAGTTCGTCACCTGTGGCGGCATCCGGCTGAAAGAGGTGAATTTCCAGACGATGGAAAGCCGCATTCAGCCGGGACTTTATTTTGCCGGGGAAGTGCTCGACATCGATGCGCTGACGGGCGGCTTTAACCTACAAGCTGCATGGACAACCGGATATCTCGCCGCGCAGTCATTGCTGGATTGATTTGGTGAATTTTAGCGGTTCGGTGAATAGGAATGGATTGCGTTTGTGAATATCCAGATCGTTAAGAAGTTCTTTCGTAGTCTGGCATTTGGCGGATACGACTTCGGTGTTGATGCGGTAAATAGATAGCCCAGTGGGTGAGAGTTCGTATTTTGTGAAGAGGTATTTATTTTTTGAGTCCGGTGAGTCTGCTCCTTGCAGTTTCAATTGAATCAGGTTCTGTCCTGCGGCTTTAACCTCGAAACCTTGAAAGGTGAGGGTGTCGCTACCTTCGGTGTACGTGGCATTATAATCTGTTCCAGATGTTTTGATTTCCAGCAAAACGGTTTTACCCTCGGTGGACTGTCCAATCCAGATTCCAGCCAGTGCTGGATTGGCTGGTGCAGATGGTGTTTGACTCAGCGGGACTTCATAGTCGCATCCAGCGAGTAGTAGAAGAAGGGTCGGCAGTATTATTATCTTTTTCATTTTTCTCCTTTGTCGTTTAGGGCAGGGCGTATTCTTTTTTCATCCAGTCGATGGCTGTGTCAGCCAATGGTTGCGGCAGGATGGCCGTTTCATTTTGATAAATTTCAATGTGATATTTTCGAATCCGTTCGACAACAAACTGCGCCTGATAATTTACGTTATCGCGATTGCTGTTACCGAGTAAGACATAGGCGCGTAGTTCCTGATTTTTGCGAAGCAGGTCCAGTGCGATACCGTTCTGCTGAAGGCCACTAAAATCCGGTTCTTGCAGGATAATGCCGGCGACGGAGCGCATGGTGGCAAAGATGGTTGCTGGAATTCGTCCGGCAATAAAACGGTAGTCTTTGGCGATGCGGAAACGGGTGGTTGCGTCGTCATAGGCCGCGAGAAAGTTCCCGTTCATCGTTTTTCCTATCGGCGACTGTTTTACTTCGTGCAGAATCACGACCATCCATTTTTCTTTGCGAATGCGTTCTTTAACGCCATTCCAGAGTGCAGGCGATTCAAGGAACAGGCACGGATAGAATCGACTGTTTGAATTATGATAGCCTTGGGGGAGGTACACATCATATTGGGAATCTCCGGTTACGGGACGGATTGATTCGGGCAGATAGTCCCAGTTTTCAGTGGTACTGCCGGTGCAGTTGATTTGAATGATATTATCCTCCGGATAGAGTAAAATTTGTTTTTTCTTTTCGGCCTCCTCAGTTTCTCGAATTTCTTTGGCCTTTATGGCCCGTTCTTCAGCTTTTTGCGCATACTCCTGTGAAAGGTCGGTTTCAATTACCTTCCCGCCTTGTAAGGTCACGGTGCCGATTTTGAATAGGAGGATTTCTTTTCCATTGCGTTGCATTGAACCGCTAGGCTCGCCCAGTTCGGCGATGACCGCAGTGCGTGGCGCACCTTTTTCAATGCCGCTGGCGACCGAATGAATCAGCAGGAACCCCAGAAGCAGAAGCTTTTTCATGACGCGGAGTTTACAGAATGGGTTGGTGAACGGCAAGGGAAGATAAATTATGCTGACTGTTACCGTGAGCAGTTGACTTCGTGCGGCGGATTGCTTACAAGCCGGAGCTATAATTTCTGGTATGTGAATGGATAAAAGGTCAGTCAAAAAAGTCGTTCTTCCAATGTGTCTGCTTGCGTTTCTTTTTGCGGGAAGCGGATGCTGTAATTTTTATCAGCTGGAAGGAAACGGTTCGAGACCCAAAGCCGAGTGGGCGGAATATCTGCCTAAGGCGGATGGGCAGAAAATGGATGAAATCCGCGTGGATGCTGCGACCAGTGATGTGACCATACTGTTTGATCGCGGTGATTACGGCGGATACAAAGTTAAGCTCCATAGCGAATTCAAGTGGGGTTTCCCCGTTGGCCCTTATCACGAACGTTCTTTCTGGCTTCCGGACAGCAAGCGTGGCGGACGAAGTCTGTGTATGGAGTTAGATGGCTGGGGAACCGAACTACTGCCCTACATGGTCGGTTTGTTTACAGGCGGAAGCTCAAAGGTCTATGATTTTCCGCGCGGAGATTGCATTGCCTATCAGCGGTTCATGCGGGCCGGCATCATTCCACTGCTGGCGTATGAGTCCAGTGTACTGCCAGTTATTACCGATGGGACGCTGACTCCAGGCGGGCCGAATGCCATGTCCCCCAGCTCGCTCTGCGAGATTTCAACTTCCTTAGAGGGCATCAGGCTCGATCAAATGGGTGAATACTATTTTTGGCCGGCAACGTCTTTGAATCGGCAAAAATACAACCGGCTGACCTCCTACTATTTTCTTTGCGGCCTGCTGGCGTTCGGGCAGAAAAATGAACGAGCCTATCTGCAGATTGCCTGGTTCCCGATTGAGCTTTGGTCCCTCGAAGAGGAACCGCCGCTCCAACGGGTTATGTCACGCTTCA
>CAZTEK010000094.1:0-6135 GCA_964612095.1 uncultured Verrucomicrobiota bacterium | reverse complement strand
AGTACGGCGCGGAGCCGAATACCAACGTCTGCCCCGTCTGCCTCGGCTACCCCGGCGCGCTTCCGGTGCTTAATGCCAAAGCCATCGAACTCTGCTGCAAAGCGGGCTTGCTGCTCGGCTGCGAGATTAACCCGCACTCCAAGTGGGACCGTAAAAACTATTTCTACCCTGACATGTCCAAAAACTACCAGATCACGCAGGCCGATCGGCCGCTCTGCCTCGGCGGACAGATCGTGACGGAAGTAAACGGGGAAATGAAAACGTTCACCATTGAGCGCATCCATCAGGAAGAAAATGCCGCCAAGAACACGCACGCCGCCAGCGGCAGTCTGATTGACTACAACCGCGCCGGCACCGCGCTGATGGAAATTGTTTCCACGCCGTGCATGCACTCGGCCGACGACGCATTCGCCTACATTCAGGCCTTGAAGCTCATCATGGAATACGGCGGTATTTCTGACTGCGACCTCGAAAAAGGGCACATGCGCTCCGACGTCAACGTCAGCGTTCGTCCGGTCGGACAGTCAACACTTGGTGCCAAAGTCGAAATCAAAAACATGAACTCGCCCAGCTTCATCGTCGAAGCCATCAAATTTGAAATTGAGCGCCAGATTGAAGTGATCGAAAACGGCGGCAAAGTCGTGCAGGAAACACGCGGCTACGACTCCGACCGCGGCGAAACCTTTTCCCAGCGCACCAAAGAGAACGCTCACGACTACCGCTATTTCCCCGAACCCGACCTGCTTCCGGTCGAAATCTCCGCCGTACAGATTGCTAAGTGGAAATCCGAACTGCCGGAACTGCCCGTTCAGCGACGCGAACGCTACGTCCGCGAACTCGGCCTGCCCGACTACGACGCCAAAGTCCTCACCGCCGAAAAACATATTTCCGACTTCTTCGATGCGGCCTGTCATAAGACGAAGCAGTACAAACTGCTTTCAAACTACATGATGGGCAAAGTCGCCAGTCTCGTCACCGAGAAGGGCGTCAGCGTTGTCGAAAGCAAACTGACCGCCGGAACGCTGGCGCAGGTCGCTGATCTGGTCGGCGGCGGAACCATCGGCTCCAGCGCCGCCAATGAACTGATTGAAATTCTTTTCACCGAAGGCGGCGACCCGAAAGTCATTGTCGAAGCCAAAGGAATGGCGCAGGTCAACGACGACAGTGCTCTCGAAAAATGGGCCGAAGAAGCCATCGCCGGGAATGCCAAAGCCGTCGCCGACTACAAAGCCGGCAATCCGGCTTCTATTAATTCCCTCATGGGCTACGTCATGAAACAGAGCAAAGGCAAAGCCAACCCGCCCGCCGTCATCGCCATGCTGAAGAAGAAGCTGGGATAAAAATGTGGAGTGCGCAGGCTTGCCACCGCTTTGGTTTGCCGAGCTTGCTCGGAACATATTTTTTGGGTAACCGCGCGTGAACGCGAACTTTGCAAATGAGATTTCTTACCGCGAAGCAACAGTGTTAAACCACAACCCAAAATTCGGGATTTTTTACTGCTGAGTTAGCTGCGATAAGCAGTTTCCATGACTGCAGTTAAGGCCACCTTTTTAGGACAATGATTTTCTTCTACCAGATGATCGTAGAACACCTTCAGATGCGGGTTGCTACGGCTCGCGCAGACTGCAGCCATGTACAGGCAAGCCCGCAGTCGTTTGCGTCCTCCGCAGATGTGGCGGCGGACCCGGAACCAAGAATTATCAGATTCAGAATTCAGTGGCCCCTGCGCTTAGATTACGGTTTTATTTTTTTCTCTCCGATGCATCTGGACGATGTTCAACGGTGCCGTCGTCATGTTCATCCAGTTTGACCTCACGTAGGTCGCGGAATAACTGGAAGGCATCCTTTACGCCGCCATACAGGAACCAGATGGTCATGCCAATCCCCAAAACCACACTGATCCAAATTTTGAAAGCCCAGATTCCACACCAGGCACTGTCAGGCATTTTCCAAAAAATGTTCACGGTTGTCACGACGACAAAGAGAAGCCACCAGCCGATGCTCCAGTAGAAAGAGGCCCAAAAGAAGGCTTTATCTGCACGACTGAATTCATGGCTTAGCCCTAAAACTTCGCCTAAATTACGGCGACGCGGGATGATGGCGTTTCCTTTGGCTATATCTTGCGCTACGGCATATTTGCCGCGATGCAATAGCCAGTCCATATCGAAATCAGTCCGTGGCCCCAGCAAAGAAACCAACACATAACTGGCAGAAGCCGCCAGCATGGCGATAAAGCCCAAATAGTTCCCGTTTATCGGGAATTTTGCGGCATGCGCGACGAGCCACGTATTCTCGGGGAACCGTTCCATCAGCATGGGAGCCAGCTGATTGGGCCAGAGCTGCTGGAGAGCAATTCCGCCGAGGGCCAAAAAAGATCCCAGCAACATGGCTGTCCAGGCCGCCGCCGTGGTGCCGCGCTTCCAGTAAAGACCGCCGAGTAGCACGGCACCCGCACCGGCCATATAGACCGCACCGGTTATCTGAAAGAACATGTAAATATAATCTTTAAGAGGGAAAATCAGGCTGAACGTGAACGCGAACAGCGCCACACCGACGATGGATAGGCGAAGCAAAAGCATATGTGTTTTTGGCGTCAGCGGTTTCTTGCGCAAGGGCATCACGACATCTTGAATAAAAATAGTGCCCCAGGCATGCATATAGGTGTCGTCACAACCAACAGCTGTGGCAAACATCGCGGCTCCGAATAGGCCCATCAATCCGATCGGAAGGAAATTTGACAGGAATACGGGTATCGTCATTTGAGAGCGGATCATTGGATCCTGAATCGCGTTGATCTGTTCAAGAATCGGCTGGGCGACTGCTGAAAATTTTGGCAGGTGAAGAATAGCGAAAGCGGATAGAGGGATTAGCAACATGCACAATCCAGACCCTTGTTGTCTCCACCCCCCCAAAATTCCGGCCATTTTAGACTCATGAGGAGTTTTTCCTGCCCCTTTATACCCACTGTTACCCTGCCAGGCCTGATACCCGTAAATCGTAAGAAACATTCCGATTAAGAAATAAAAAATATTAAAATCGGAGGCACTTCCGGTTTTGAACGGATTAATCATCGAATGGCCTTCCGGAGCCATTTGAAGACCGGCTATCAAATCTCCCCAAGAAAGTTGATAAAGCAGATAAAGACCAACGACTAGAAAAACGACGGTCGAAAAGGCGCCGGTAACAAAATCGCCCAGCATAATCGTAATCTGGCCGCCGGACAGCGCGAGGAATAAAGCAACGGATAGATAAATTGCCATCACCGTGGGGAACATGGGCACGGCCAGAGAACCCAAGTGCCAGACTTGCGGCAAACCGAAGAAATAGATCATGACCCGGGTGCCTACCGCAGGGAAAATTCCGAAGTTGATGATTCCTGAAATAAAACCAAGCATTCCCGCCGCAAAACGAAATTTTGTGCTATAGCGTCGTTCAAAGAACTGCGCCAAGGTCATCGACCGTGTCTGGCGATAGCGATACGTGACAAATCCCGTCAGCGCCAGAAATGTTGTAAGGGGATAAGACATCAATTGCCACCATTGAGCGGGAAAGCCAGCCTTATAAAGCATTTCCCATAGAGCCGCAAAACCGACTACCCCGCCAATGCCCATCGCTACCGTGAGCAGGTAACGGCCCGCCATACGGTTTGCCGAAAGAAAGTCGGCTACACTTCGTGAATGTTTCTGGTTCGCCGCCGGCATCCAAATCATTAATGCGGCAATTATTCCAACAATGCTCCAGTCAATCCAATGCATAAATCCCCTTTGCGGTGTTCGATTTTAAACATTCCCCAGTTAGATTTTCGCTAGCTGTATTTTTTTGAAGTTCGCTTTTATCTTATGCACATTAAGAAGTCTAGCGGTTATGTCGCAAAAGGGTGAAAATGCTCTTTGCTTCGGGGTTTTAGGTATTGGTTTGATCAGGTCATGTCCGAAAGAGAGCACCGAGTTTTTTACCGAGTAGCAGGCTGCTGCCGACCAGTGTGACGGTCAGAAAGAGCATGGCCCAGACGCCTAGCGCGGAGGCGATGTATTTGCCGGTGCCGATGAGCTGGAAGAGTTCGTAGATGGTTTTGGTGATCGGATAAAATTCCGTGCGCTGGGCGAGCATAAGGCTGTCTGAGACTTCGAGCATGCTGAAGGAGAAGACGAGCAGTGCGCCTGCGATGAGGTGTGCGGTGATCAGCGGCAGGGTGATGCGGCGCAGGCTGACGCCCGGCGATGCCCCGAGGTTGGCGGCGGATTCTTCAAGTTCAGCGCTGGTCTGCTGAAGTCCGGCGGCGGCGGAGCGCACCATGTAGGGCAGGCGGCGGATGCCGTAGGCCAGCACCAGAAAGAGCGCGGGATTGGTTTTGACGTCGAAGAGATTCAGCAGAGCCGGCGAGTTGCGGACGGCTTCCAGATTGGAGAGCATGGAGCTTAAGGCGAGATAGCCGGAGGCCATGACGAGTCCGGGAACGGCGAGCGGCAGCATGGCGAGTCCGTCCAGCAGACCCCGGACGCGCAGGGTGGAGCGCACGGTGACAAAGGCGATGCCGATACCGAACACGAGGGTGAAGAGTACGGCGAGCAGCGAGAAGCCGAGGCTGTTGCGGATGCTACTGACAGTCATGTCGTGGCCCAGCGCCTCAAGGTAGTTTCCGGTGGTGAAGACGTCGGGCAGTACGGTGTGATACCAGCCGCCGGGCGCGGTGAAGCTGGTGAGGATCACTCCGAGATGCGGCAACAGCGCCAGTGTGATGAGGAACAGGAAAGGCAGACGGACGAGCCATGCGCGTCCGCCTGTGAGCCGGATTTCGTGAAATGCGGTGGCGGTTTTGCCGGGCAGGGTATAGGTTCCGCCGCCGAAGAGGAATTTGCTCAGGAAATAGAGGCCGGTACTGACGGCGAGCATGACGGCGACCAGCGCGAAGGGGAACGGATTGCTGCCGATTTCTTTAAGCGCGTCGTAGACCTGCACCGACGCAACGCGGGTGCAGTTCATGATCAGCGGCGTACCGAGTTCGGTGAAGGCCCAGATGAAAACGATGGTTCCGCCCGCGAATAGACCGGGCGTCATCAGCGGCAGGGTGATGCGGCGAAAACGGGCGAAGCCGGAGGCTCCGAGGTTTTGCGCCGCTTCGTCCATGGATGGATCGATATTCGCCAGTGCGGCGGCGATGTTTAAATACATGACCGGATAGAGCGACAGCGCTTGCAACAGGATTACACCGGCCCACTGTCCATGGCCGAGCCAGTCGATGTTGAGTCCTAGCAAAGCGTTCAGCGCGCCGTATTGTCCGAGAATTTGCTGGAAGCCGATTGCGCCGACGAACGGTGGCAGGATCATTGGCACCAGCATCAGGGCGTTGAGTCCAGTTTTGCCCACGAATGAATACCGATTAGCGAGCCATGCGGGCGGCAGAGCCAGCAGGGTGGCCAGCAGGGTGGTTCCCGTCGCGATGCGCAGGCTGTTCATGATGCCTTCAAGATAGACAGGATTGCGGAACACGCCGGTCAGATAATGCAGTGTGAACTGGCCGTCGGGCGAGACGAAGCCGTTGCGCACGGCCAGCCAGAGCGGAAAGATAAATCCGGCGGCGAAAACGATCAGTGTTACGATAAAGACGATCCATGCGGAGGATTTACGCATGGTGGCCTCCTTCCGCCAGACGGCGGGCTTCGCGGTACTGTGCGCGGAAAAACAGCACCCACTCTCGCATATAGTCCATGCGGTTCGAGGAGTTGAATTGTTCCGGATTTAACACGCTTTCCCACGATAGACCGGGCGGCAGAGCTAGCAGTGCCGCCATGGCTTCAGGCGCAGCTTCCGGACCTCCGGCTCGGGCAATGGCGGCCCACGCGGCACTGAGTTCGTCACCGGAGTCGAGGCACATGGCGCGGATCAGATCGCGGTGAATGTTGAAGTGCCGTCCGGTCCAGCGTCCGACATAGGTGAATTGCGCGGCGAGCTGATACGGGTTGACGCCCGGATCGCCCAGATCGTCGGAGGTGTAAGGCCGGTGCGCCTCGAAGCGAGCCTGAATTTCCTTCCGGTCTGACGGATAGAAGTCGCGGCGGATCGGCAGGCGGCGCAGTGCAAATTTTTCCGGTCCGCCCGGAGTGCCGGGCCGGTAGTTCCAGAGTTTCTGTCCGG
>CAZTEK010000093.1:0-6180 GCA_964612095.1 uncultured Verrucomicrobiota bacterium | reverse complement strand
GAGCGTGACGGGGTAACCTACAAACTTCACGCCGGGGTATCCTTTGACGGGGCGGAGCCGGTTTCAGCGGAGGAGTTTGCAAAGGCCGTGAAAGAACTGAGCACTGATTATCCGTCGGCAAGCATATGGCGCAAACCGAATGCACCCAATCTGTACCGGGTCAAAATCACCCGGACTGCTGCAGACGGCAGTGTACAGACCGCCTTTCTCGAAGGCGCAAATTTTATCTTCGACGGAACCGATGCAAAAATGCGCGGCTGGTCTATCGCGGTGGATAAGGAGGGGTATCTCCATCTGACCGGCGGCCAGCATAACGCTCCGAATCCGGATAACTATATTCCGGGAAGCTGGGAGAAGATGGGGCTTCCGCGGGATCGTAATGATGACAATTTTCCGAGCCAGATGTACTGGGTTTCTGAAAAACCCGGCGACATGACCTCGTTCAAGTTTGCCGGACAGAAAAATAATCCGCGCCGGATTCAGTCGCCGGATTATTTGAACTACATAAACTTTGTGCAGGATCAAAACGGCGAGCTGTATGTATATGGACGGATTTCTGTTGCCGGTTGGCAGAGCTGGGGACTTTACCACTACGAGACGGCTGCAAAGCAGTGGCTGCCTTTGGGCGGGGAAGCCTGCACGGTGACTGATGCGGTGAAAAAAAATCAATCCGGCTGGCTCACTCTTCTCATCCGGAATATTCGTGGAAAAATTCCGGAGGGATCGACTCCCCCGTCGATGGTCTGGGCCTGGCAGCCCCATTTCTATAATTACTGCCGTTCCACTTGGGGAGTAAAATTCGACAGGACCAACCGGATGCACGTGCAGATGCCGATCCGGGGTCTGGATGCCAAAGGGCAGGTCATTGACCGCGACCTGTACGCATGGTCGGATGACGGCGGCAAAACATTTCACCGTGCCGACGGCTCGGGAGTCAAATTGCCGCTGACGGTCAATCCGGCTCCGGAACACAACGCGGCACTCGGCAGTCCAGAGCAACTGGGATGGGATGTGTGGCTGTCCGTGTTGAAACAGGCCGGATATCAGAATTAATTTTGAAAGGAATTGTATGAGAAAAACAGGACTTTTTTTGGTTTCACTGGTTGCTGCTGCGGCAACGGTTCAGGCCATGGGAGATCTCCCGGTTAATGCACGGCATCAGGCGGTGCTGGCTTTGCAGCCAGCCGGGTACTGGCCGGCGGATGAAGGCTCCGGCGATGTACTTCACGACCGTTCCGGGAATGGCAATCACGGCCGGATCTTCAGCGCCGGCTGGAATGGCGGCTTTCTGAATTTCACAGGGGTTTCCCAGTGGGCGCAAATTCCATCCATCAGCAAATATAATTCGGCCGCTGTCAGCATCGGTGTCTGGGTGAACAGCCGTGCGTCGTATGATCCGGTGGGTATATGTCTTTTTGGAAACGGCTACCGCAACACGGGGATTACCCTGAAGACGCTCTATGACGGAAAACGAATTCCGCATTGGGGCGAGCCCTCAGGGGGCGTCGGCCTGTATCTTGCCGATAAAACCGTGGCGGTGAAAACGGGCAATATCAAAGAGGAAATTCGTGCAACAGCGACTCCGTCGCCGATCGGTATGAACCGGTGGACTCACCTGCTGTTCACGTTCGCGGACGGCACGGGAAAAATCTACATCAACGGAGAACTCGTTCAGGAAAAAAGCGGGCTCACCTATCAATGGACGGATATGCCGTTTATTGCCGGAATTCAGACCGATAGCGCTGCACAAAATCAGTGGTGGAACCATTCTCTGAAAGGTCAGGTCGCTGACCTGGTGCTTTTTACCCGGGCGCTCGATGCGGATCAAGTGCGGCAATTGGCTGCGCAGACTCCGCCGCCGGTTTCTTTTGAGCCTCCGGTTCAATCTGTGAAAAAGAATTCGGCCGGCGGCGAGGATAAAAAGCCGCTGGCACAGTTGATCGCAGCGGTTGACGGGCCCGATGAGGCAGCACAGCTGGCGGCTGTAAGGGCGCTGGCTGAAATGAAGCCGGAGGCAAAGGCGGCTCTGCCGGTTCTAATCAGTCAGTTGCAGAAGTCAATTGATCGGGAAGGGGCTCACCTGCTGCGCAGCAACGAGCTGTTGCGCAATGCGCTGATCTGGGCATTACAGGAGATTGACCCGGCCGATCCGAAGGCTCGTGAGCTGCTCGGAACAGCGCTGGCTAAACCTTTGTTTGATTCATTCGACCTGAAGGATCCGTTCTTTGATGAACTTCGGCCGCTGATCAATAAAGGTAGCTATATGGATGCTTTGGATATTTACCGCAAGCTGCCGCTCAAGGAATCTGTAAAGGTCACCAAAACCGGCGAGTTGCCCTACGCTGGACAGGTTAATATGAAAGGCGATATTCACTATACCCCGATGGTTCATTACAAGGGGAGTACGTATATCGCTGGCGTGGAGTGGGTTTCCAAAGAAGAACTGGCCGGATTGCCGCAGGCCGCATTGTGGAAGGAAGTGACCGATGAGTGGCCGGCCCGTGCCGTTATTACAAAGATTGATCCGGACGGCAAACAGACCACGGTGCGGCTGGAAGGCGATGAATTTATCTTCAGTGCATCGGATGTGAAAATGCACGGCTGGAGCCTCGGTGTGGATCGTGACGGCTATCTGCATCTGACGGGTGCCATGCACAATATTGTGATCTATGAACGCTTCATTCCCGGCAGTCTGGAAAAGCTCGGCCTTTCCCGCGACTATGGATTTCAAGATCCGAAGGCTCCCAATATCATGTACTGGGTTTCTGAAAAACCCGGCGATATCACCTCGTTCAAATTCATGGGACGGCGCGACAATCCGCGAACGATCCCTGTGCTTCAGGGACTGAATTACATGTCGATCGAGCAGGATCGCCTCGGCAACCTGTATGTTTTCGGCCGGATTTATTGACAGGGGATGCAGGCGTTCGCGCTGTGCCGCTATGATGCGGATACAAAACGCTGGAACAATCTGGGAGGTTTTGCGCCGGATATGAAAAAAGAAGATCCGGTCTGGGCCGATCATCAGATTATGATCGGAGATGTGGGTCTGGTCCGATCCTTGCAGGTTGCGCCCGACGATCCTCGAACCAAGGCGATTTTCTGGGACAAAGGAACCAGCTGGTACGCCTTCAGCCGCGGCTGTCTGCGTTTTGATAAACAGAACCGGATGCACTTTTCGGTCCCGTTGCGCTCGATCGGCCCGGATGGAATCATGGTGTCGCAGGCCCTTTATGCTTACTCGGATGATTTGGGCGAAACCTTCCATCGCGCGGACGGAACTCCGGTTCGATTGCCGATGGGCGGCGTTCCCGGTCCTCATCAGGCCGATGTGCTGGGCGATGCCGGATCGACGATTGTCTATTTTGACGCGCATGGAATTCCTGCTGTATACGGGAGCACTCCGTACTACTGGCATGCCGGATTGGGGCGATGGACAGCGTTTAAAGCCCCGCCGACCGGCGGACTGTCGAATGTGTTTACCGATAACCATGGCGTCATTACCTGGCGCAGTGAAGGCGGCGAAAAAATGTGGCGTTCCGCCGGCCACGGGCTGGACGGGAAAATGCACGCAATCAGCGAGCTGCCGTTTGACAAAGGCAAGCGCAACTACACCAACAATGCTGACTGGCGCGAGTTTTACGACACCGGCAATTGGTCATCGGTGCAGGTGCGCTACAAGGAGCGTGTGGAGCATCCGACGCTGTTCAAGATTGATTTCATGTTCTAACCGGATGGGCAGGTGTAGATAATGATTAAAAACGATTTTACGGGCGTGCTGATTGCAGGTCTTGCGGCATACGCTGATGCGGCACCGCAAAACCCGCCGGAACGGCCGAATATCCTTTATATCATTTGTGACGATATCGGAGTCGGGGCGCTTTCGTGCTATGGCAGCCGTCTTATCTCGACACCGGCAATTGATCGTATTGCCCGCGAAGGGGTCCGCTTTGAAAATGCGTTTGTCACCATGTCGCTTTGTTCCCCGAGCCGGGCGACGATTTTGACGGGGACGTATCCGCACCGGAACGGAATGGTTGCCATTTCCATGCCGTTCGACGGATCGCAGCCGACTTTCCCGAAATATCTGCAGAGCGCCGGATACCGCACGGCGATATTCGGGAAATGGCATCTGCATACCGAACCAACCGGATTCGACGAGTATGCAATCCATATCGCACAGGGGGCTTATTTTGATCCGTATTTTATTGAGACCGGTTTAGTTCTCAAACAGAGCAGCGGTTATGAGACCGATCTGGTGGCAGATAAAACTCTGTCGTTCATCCGGAATCAGGTCGCAGCTGATCAGCCGTTTTTTGTCCAGTGCTCCTTCAAAGCTCCGCATCACCCCTATTTGCCGAAAGAAAAATTCAGGGCACAGATGCTGGGTCGCGAATGGGCGGTTCCCTCGAACTTCAATGAGGATATATCACGGCGCAAGGCCCCTGAAGCGCTCTTCATGAAGATTGAAGACATGCACACGCGGGAAGGGCTTTCCGGAGACTGGAAGCAGCTGCCTCGCGATTTGCCGACCCTTGAGCAGCGCAGGACTGATTTTCAACAATACATGCGCGACTATCTCGCCTGCGTCGCTGCAGTAGATGAAAATATCGGCCGCATTCTCGAGTATCTGGATCAAAGTGGATTGGCTGGCAGTACGATGGTCATTTTCACATCCGATAATGGGTTTTTCCTTGGCGAGCACGGGTTGGAGGATAAGAAGCTGATGTATGAGGAGAGCATCCGGGTTCCCTTCATCATGCGCGCGCCGGGCCGGATTCCGCCAGGAACAGTGGTCCGTGAACTGATTGCCAATCACGACCAGGCCCCGACCATTCTCGATTATGCCGGCATCCCCTGTCCGGAGCAGATGCAGGGGCGCAGCTTCCGTCCTCTGGCGGAGGGACGCCCGGTTTCCGGTTGGCCCGAGTCGCTTTATTTTCAATGGTTCGGCGAACAGCGCGATGCTGTTCTGGGCCAGGTCGCCGTCCGCACGAAAGATTTCAAGCTGATCCATTATAACCAGAATATGAATGATTGGGAGATGTTCGATCTTCGCCATGACCCGCAGGAAATGAATGACATCTCCGGCGACTTGAGCTACGCGCCTCAGCGGACACAGCTGCAAAAGCTGATTGAAGAGCACCGCACCCGGCTGGGCATCACGGAAGCGGTCGAGAAAGAGTGCCGCCGCTACGGCAGCAGGGAACAGGTGCTGGACGAATTCTTCGCATGGCGCGACGGATTTTACCGGCAGGTTCGTGAGAACACGCGGCGTGCCGGCTCCGCGGCTGATTTATCGGATGTGAGAGATGAATACGCCGCCGTTTATGCGGAGTATCTCAAGCGCAAAGGGGCCAAGTGAACTGCCGGATGAAACAGAAGCATAAAAAATGGGGCGGGACTCCCTTGATGAAGAAAGTTAAAAGGATGGGGCTGGTCGCAGGAATGGCCGCCGGCGCGCTGTTCGCAGATGAAGGCATAACCAGAATTCCGGTTCCGCCTGTCGGCGAATCCGGAACCATTACATTCATGCTCCAGTCGGATCGGGCCTACCGGAACGGCGCGGGGCAGGAAAACTGCCGTCAGACGTTGATTCGCCTTCCCGGTGTGTTTGAAATCACTTTTTCCAGAACCGATCCCGCCGTGAATTTTTCGTGGATATGGGACGGGCGGAAGGGGTTTGAGGGTAAGTTTCATGACATCATTGCCGACATGACCGACCTTCCCGGGCCGGAAACGTATTTTTTGCAATACACGTGGGACAGCGCGCTTGGGGTCTCGGAAGCCTACTTGAACGGAACCCCGTTGCGCGTTCCCGGAGCAACGTTTTCCCCCTGGTGGACCGGCAAGGAAGTCGCCGGTGTTGAAGTCGGAACCGGGCCGCTGGTTGTATCGAACGTAACGGTTAGTTCTGAATATACTCCGCCGGATCAGGCGCAGGCCGCAGTTCCGGCTGAATTCCGGGGACGCCATGCAAGCCTGATCGGATTCCCCAAACCGCCTTGCCCGCTGGACGCGGATGCGTTGCGCGGCAGGTTGCTGTATGAAAATGCATTCGATGCTCCCGGCGCGGTGGCTGGCTGGGTTGCAGAAGGTCCGCTCGATGTGCGGTTTGAAAACAAGGCCATGCGGATGCGCAGCATCGATTTTGCCGAACATACGGTCTTCTGGTGCCCG
>CAZTEK010000092.1:0-6244 GCA_964612095.1 uncultured Verrucomicrobiota bacterium | reverse complement strand
ATCCTTCCGCCGCCGAAAGATAATGATAATCCGGCGTGGGAATACGCCGGAACCATTCCGCTCGGCAAACGCCCGACGCCCACCGACGTCGCCGACGCCGTTCTCTATCTGCTGAAAAGCGACCACATCACCGGACAAACGATTTTCGTCGATGGCGGACAAAATTTATTGGGAATGGAGTAATGGAGTACCGGAGTTTTGGATTAATGGTAATACTTTTTACGACAGATCCGTTTTCAGTTGCGGATCGGCCACCTTATTCGCAGGATTTCCTTTCCAGCACTCCAATACTCCGCCAATCCAATACTCCAAGGAGCCTTTATGGATAAAATTTATATCAGAGACCTAGCGCTGAGATGCATCATCGGGCTTTATCCCGAAGAGCGGAAGAATAAGCAGGATGTGATCATCAACATCGTGCTGGAGACCGACCTGCGCGCCGCCGGAAAGAGCGATTCGCTGAACGACACGGTGGATTACAAAGCCATTAAGCTGGCGATTCTGGGTTTCGTGGAGAACAGCAGTTTCAATCTGATTGAATCGCTGGCGGAAGGAATTGCCGGAATTTGCCTAAAAGACCAGCGTGTTCAGAGCGCCACGGTCACGATTGATAAACCCGGTGCCCTGCGCTTCTGCCGCAGCGTCGCCGTCGAGGTCACCCGCTCACGCGGCGAATAATGGTTTAGAAACCCATGATCGAGAGATAGATGTCCCACAGTCGCGAGCCGCCGAGCATCCAGGAAAATGCCGCAAGCGAGATATACGGGCCGTACGGGATTTGACTCTGGATGCCTTTGCGATGTAACGCGATAAGACTGATTCCAGCCACGGAACCAATCAGCGCGGAAAAGAAAACGATATAGATGACGGCTTCCCATCCGAACAGTGCGCCGATTGCACCCATGAGTTTGACATCGCCGAATCCCATCGCCTCTTGCTTGAGTGCGGCGCTACCTACTTCACGGACAATCCAAAGCGCACCAAAGCCTACGGCAAGACCGATCAATGAATCTTTAAGTCCGCCCAACCAAGTTACTTCGCCCTGCAATAATGGGAAAAGCATGCTTATAATCGGGAAAATGACCATTCCACCAATCGTGACGCGATCAGGAATAATCATATGTTCGAGATCTATAAAGGTTCCCAACAACAGACCAAAAACGGCGAGCATGTAAATGGGGGCGAGCCAGCCGAAGACGTCGATGGGATAGATAAGCCAGATGGTTAGAAAGAAAAAGCCAGTCAGTAGTTCAACGACAGGATAAACCACGGAAATGGGCAATTTGCAGTTGCGGCACTTGGCTCCCAGCAAAAACCAGCTGAGTACCGGAAAATTGTCGTACCACTTGATCTGACTATTACAGTTTGGGCAGGCTGAAGGCGGCCAAACAACCGATTTTTCGCGCGGAATGCGGCAGATACATACATTGAGAAAACTGCCCATACAAAGACCCAACACGAAGATCACCGCCAGCCAGTAGATCGTCCAGAATTCTGTCATGAGTACACCGCCTTTTCTAATGCGTCACGCATTGCTCCGATATCAGGTTCTATTCCGGTCCAGATGTTAAATGCTTTTGCCCCCTGATGCAACAGCATGCCAAGACCATTAGCGGTTTGCGCTCCAGCGGCTTTAGCCAAATGAAGGAAAGCGGTTTCAGGATACATATAGATCAGATCAAAGACGCGCTGACCTTTACGGAAAGCCTCAGGCGGCAGAAGCGAAGGGTCGTCTTTTTTCATGCCGACCGGCGAAGCCTGAATAACCAAATCCGCTGCGTGGCAGGATTTAATCTGTTCCGATCTTTCCAAACACTGGAAAATTTCAATCTGCGGAGCAATACGGCTTATTTCCTTTACGAGGTTGGCGACGCGAACAGCGTCCACGTCAGCCAGTGTCAGAGACTTCGCACCGTTAAGCGCGGCCATGAGAGCGACGGCGCGCCCCGCCCCACCACATCCAAGTACGAAAACATTGTCACCTTTAACGGTTTTCCCGAACGCCTCTTCAAGCGCTTTGAGAAAACCGTAGCCATCGGTGTTATGCCCAACCGGTCCATTTTTGGAAAATTCAACAGTATTAACCGCACCAAGAGTTTTTGCGCTTGGGTCTAATTTTTCCAAACCTTGGAAAGCCACTTCTTTCAGCGGGATCGTGAGATTGACGCCAGCGTAACCTTCGGCGGGAAGCTGCGCGAGTCGCGACATCAGCTCGCTGGGCGGAACGTCTAGTTTGCTGTATTCATACTCAGCGGCAAGCCCAAGCGCCTTGATGGAGGCCGTATGCATTACGGGCGATAACGTATGACCGATCGGATGGCCGAGAACTGCCAGTTTTTTCATTTCTTTTTTCCCACAATACGATTCAGTCCCGCAATGATAGCGCGCACGGCGGCTTGGTCGATGTTGGAGTCGGAGCCAACACCAAAAACAATCCCTTTACCTTCCAACTTCAACGGAACATAAGCCAGCGCTTGAGCATCTGCACCTTTACCGACGGCCTGTTCATGGTAGTCGGCGACGCTAAAGTCGATTCCTACCAGACCGCGAACGGCATGCACAAAAGCGGAAATTGGCCCGTTACCATCGGCAATCGCTGTTTTTTCCACGCCATCCATGCTGATACGAACTTCACCATGGATGAACGTCGGGTCTTTGTCATCGGGGCGCGGCCAATAGCCGATCAACTTAAAGGGGCCAGACGGATTGACAAATTTTTCGCGGAAAACGGCGTGCACCTCTTCCGCTGAAATTTCGCGTCCGACGGCCTCGCTGTAAACCTGCACCTCTTCTCGCAGTTCAGGTTGCATCGTCTTAGGCACTTGAATGCCGTAGTCCTGTTCCAGCACCCAAGCGATACCGCCTTTGCCGGACTGCGAGTTGATGCGAATCAGGCGTTCAAAATTGCGCCCTAAATCGGCAGGATCAACATGCAGGTACGGTACTTTCCATTTCATACCGAATATCTTGGCGGCCTCTTCAAGGCGGTGCATGCCTTTGTTGATGGCATCCTGATGTGAACCGGAAAAAGCCGTGAAAGCATACTCGCCAGCGTAAGGCTGGCGGTAATAAACCGGCATACCGGTCAGCCGTTCGACGGTTGCTGCAATTTCACTCAGGTTGGAAAAGTTTAGTCCGGTTTCAATGCCGCGCGAAAACAGGTTGTTCGCGACGGTGACCAGATCGACGTTACCAGTGCGCTCACCGTGTCCGAACAAAGTACCTTCGACACGATCACCGCCAGCCAGCATCGCCAACTCGGTCGCCGCAACGGCCATACCTTGATCATTATGGGCGTGTAACGAAATCTTCACGCAATCGCGATGCGGAAAGTTTTTGATAAACCATTCGATCATGTCGGCGTAATGGTTGGGCGGGCGACGCTCAACCGTGGCAGGCAGATTCAGAATCAGCGGTTTTTCAGGAGTCGCTTTTCCCCATGCGTCATAAATGGCTTTGCACATTTCCAAACAAAACGGCAGATCGGTATCGGTGAATTCTTCGGGCGAAAATTCGTAGCGGATGTCGCTTTCCGGCATGGTATCAGCCAACGCGCGAATCTGGCGAGTAGCCTCGACCGCGGCTTTTAATGTGCCTTTTTGATCGGTACCGAAAACCTGTTTCATGTGCAGATCAGAGGTGGCAATATATGCGTGTATGATCCCTTTTTTCACACCCTTGAACGCTTCAAAGGTGCGATCAATCAGGTGCGGGCGGCACTGGGTCAGCCCCATAATAAAAACACCATCGGGAATGTGTTTATCCTCAATCAGGCAGCGGAAAAAATCGAAGTCATCCTGACTAGCGGAAGGGAATCCCGCTTCGATCTCTTTGAAGCCGATACGGCACAGCATGTTGAAGTATTCCAGCTTCTGATCGGGGTCCATGGGATTGGGCAAGGCCTGATTGCCATCGCGCAAATCAACGGAGCACCACGAGGGGCTAGCGGTCAGCGTCCGCGCTGGCCATTGTCGATTGGGCATGTCAATCGGCGCAGAGGCTTTGTATTTCGGTGTTTTCATTGTTATTCCTTTACTATTTTTTTGTTTTTAAACCCATCATGAAAATAAAAAAACCTCTCCGGGCTGCGGAGAGGTTCAGCAAAATCATTGTTGGAGGGTCAAATCAACAAGCGCAGAACTCCCGCAGGGTATCCCCAGCGAGTAGAAGGAGTTCAAGATGGTTGTTTATGCTACGCATGTTGTGAGTCAGACGGTAAATGTGGTGGTCTGGTTTTGTCAAGGTACGCTTTTACAAAAAATTACGACCTCACTTTGCTTTCTCAACCGTTGCACTGTTATTGAGCAATAAGTGAGGATAAAGCTTCTGAATAAAATCAACGATCCCTTGTTTATAGGCATCCGATTTTTCATCCTCGCGGTCACCAGCAATGGCAATATAAGCCCATTTATTAGCAACGCTATTTACAACACGGTCCCACGCTAACCAAAGCATACGGGCATAGTGGCTGGGGGTTTCGCGATTTTGACCGACAAACCAATAAGCATAATACCCGTAGTACGTTTTACGTTCGCCATCGGCGCCGCGATAGTTACGAACTGTTTCCAGAACAGCCACCTTAAGAGGATCACGGCCTTCCAACGGAATTTCAATGACTTGCGGCGCAATGACATTCCAGAAGTGCTGGTTGACAATGGTGCTACCTTGTCCAACTAGACAACGCTCTGGACGGTGAATACTGTCGCGCTCGCGCCCGGAAAGCACAATGGAAACAAACATATCTTTAGCGGCCGCATTGGTATAAATGGATTTTATAAACTCGGTATCTTTCGGCAACGCGTCGTATTCGGCCAAACTCATATTGAAAAGTTTTTTACCGGTCACCGGATCCGTATTCGGCAGCTCCAACTCGCTGGCACGATACTGTTTTGGATTTTCGGCATCATGAGAATAGCGCAATTCGTCACCGGTCCAACCCCCATCGAGTGAAGCTGGCAATTTTAAACTTACTCCGGCCTGATCACTAAGCGTTACATCCACCGTAAAGGCCAAAGCCAGTGCGGTGATGATCATCAAACCAATAAGCACTAAGTGCGGCGTAAAAGGACGGATTTCCATTTTTTAATCACCTCAAGGAAGTCAAGATTCAACACGCTACCAATGACCACCATCATACTGATCGCGGCCGTAAAAAGAATGTATCCGGAATAGTCATGATAAAGGCCGAGCGCCAGCTTCCCGCCGAAAGCCTCTGCCACAATGGCCACCGTAACAATACGTGCAATATTTCCGATAACTGCCAGCGGAATGGATGCCATGAAAAGAATCCATTTACGAACAATTGTGCGCTGCGTGAAGTAGGCGTAGACGGCGGTCAACGCGGTCATAGCGAGCAATGAGCGCAATCCGCTACACGGGTCAGCCACGTCAAACTCAAAACCGCCAGCAACGTTTGAATAAATAGCTGTTCCCGAACGGATAGCACCAATTCCAATACCATTTAACATACTCGTAGCCAACATGGTTGAGAAAAGACGCAAAGGAAACGCCATAATGTCCATAAAGTTCAGCGGGATACAGAACGTAAGATAAGCACAGGGGAAAATCAGTTTTTTAGCCAACTCCAAGCCAAAGAGATAAAACGGGATACCCCAAATCAACAGAACCAAACTAACCAACGAAAAGTGAGTCTGCTGCATTTTGGCGCCCAGCCAATGCATCATAAGCGCAAAAACAACTACACCCAACCCCCGATTATCCGTATGCATATGAACGGCAAAAATTTCCTTCCGCTTGTACCAAACCACGCCAAGACTCACGAAAGGAATAAAATAGCCGTGCGAGTAGTCCGCTCCGAAGGAAATGGTGTCCTGCCAGCGGGCAAACATCCATTGAAATGCCGAACGACTACCAACGTTTACGACGGTATTTCCCAGCATATGGAACATCATAAACATTAATCCGACCATCACAGAAACCAGCCCGATTTGCACCAGTTCCGGTGTCGTCAGCGCCCCTAGCCGCCAGCGTTCACTCCAAATTTTAATGGATGATTGATTCTGCATAAATACCCTTAATTTTCTCTATGATTGTACCACACCGGCAGCCGAATCAAAAGAAAAGAAGCGCCATCTGTTTAGCCATCATCCCGGTTTCCCAACCACTGGAAAACCGGGGGAACATTTATTGGACGTCCCTATTAAAGCTTGAGAGGACTTTGCGGGAAGGCCGTTAGCCAGAACTGAACCCAGAACTGCGTTGTATCTTCCTCATCAATTCTCAA
>CAZTEK010000091.1:0-6256 GCA_964612095.1 uncultured Verrucomicrobiota bacterium | reverse complement strand
CCAATTAAAACGAACAGATATATTTTGCTTTCCACCAATTTTTCATTACTCTACCGCGCTCGAATGATGGTGGGTGTAGCTCAGTTGGTTAGAGCGCCAGATTGTGATTCTGGATGTCGCGGGTTCAAATCCCGTCACTCACCCCATAATTTGCCTGTACGTAGAGCACGAGGAGTCGCGCATGCATAAGAGAAAAGACGAGATCCGCGATATCTATCAGGGCAACAGTCACGATTTCGAAAAAGACTTTACTCCACAAATCGCAAGGGAGCAACTTGAGTTCCGTCAGCGGGATCTTCGTCGCAGCCGCCTAACGTCGCTTTTTTTCGGTTCATTAGTGATCGTGCTTTCCGTGGTTCTGATTGCGGTAGTCATTCGCGACTTCCTGAGCGAACGTAAACCATCAAAAAAGATACTCACCGCTGAAAAGCCTTATATCCCGCACTATTCCCTACCAACCGAAGCACTTTGGGTGATGGATTATCAACAGATTGCTGCACAGGCGGAAGCTGATGAAAAAACGGGTCCGAAACCGCTTTCAACCAAGTGGGTTAAAAATGCGGCCTACCACATTATTATGGGGCAGCAGGCTTTGTCCATCAATGCGGCGGAACAGGCCATGAAGCACTTTCAAAAGGTGGTTGAAATCTACCCCGACATCCAAGGGCTACATCTCGCATTAGGAATGCTATATCTCCAGCGTGAAGAATACGCACTAGCGGCGCAGCATCTGGAAAAAGCGGTTCAAGAAGAAGAAACGTTTGATGCGATGGCAAATCTAGGGACGGCCTATATCGGCGCGGAAGTGTACGAAAAAGCTGAAAAATATCTCAAACGTGCGCGCGAATTACGTCCCGAAAGCCCGATCTGTCACAAAAACTTAGCCGTTCTCTACCGGAAAATGAAGCGCGACAACGAAGCCATCTATCACTTTGAAAAATATATCGATCTGCAACCAAACGATTTGGAAACCATGCAGACCTACGCGCTCTATCTGACTAAGATCGGTCGCTGGAAAGAAGCTGCCGCCTTCCTGACCAATCTGACAAAAGAAATTACAAACGTAGCCCCAATCTATTTCCTACTGGCACAGGTGCAGATACAAAATGGACAACAGGAAAAAGCCATCGAAGCACTGAAACGCGGCATTCAGCTCATTGACCCGAGCTTGGCACTGGCGTGGATGAGTCGTGATGAGTTCAATGCGGTGCGAGGAACTGGTGAATTCAAAACACTGATTGACCAGCTCGAAATATCAAACGTATCGCTCGACAAAAAACGGTAGCCTTCTCAGCGAATTGGCCATATACAAACGCTACCTTCGCCCACAGCCCAAGTAGGCTTCACTTTGCCGTCATTCACCTCAGTCTGCTGTGGGTGAAACATTTCCTGAAGCTGATGAACCGCTCCGGCATCCGCCCGGGCGCCACTCACCACCAAAGAATCCAGTTTATTAATTCCTTCTTTCTGCAAAAGCCGAATGGTACGCATTGTACTAAACGAGTTGCCGTCCGTCATCAACACCCACCGATGCCCCGGCAATCGAAGCGCCACCGCCGAATCTCCCTCGCGCAGAATTTTAATGTCACGATTCCACTCCACCGGAACGATACTCCACAGCAACACCGACAATAGTACTAAGGCCAACGCGCCCTTCCGCCAACGCACAGGGCCGGTGAAAAATAAAATTAATCCAACATACCAGAGACCTGTTACCAAAGCAGACGGTGCGCGAACAGCTCGACAGGCGCCGGGTAGCGCGGCGAGGTGACGCACAATCCATATCAGCAGACTGATAAACAACAAATTAGCTTGATTGAAAAGTGCCGCCATCGCAGGCAAAAACAATACACCACTCAGCAGAGCCAAACATCCGGCGAGCATAATCATAAAAGTCAGCGGTATAACGGCCAAATTACCAAATAGAGCGATGGGCGAAAGGGTGTTAAAAAAGAAAGCAGTAATCGGAGCGGAAAAAAGCCATGCCGCCAGTGACGTAAGCATCAGCAACCCCACGCTACGTAACGTGGCAGCCACCGGATGAGGCCCACTAAGTTGCTTGAGCGGGATGTCCCATCCGGCTAACCGAAATCCGTTAATCTGCCGCATCGCCCAGCCGTTCACCACAATGAGCCCGCACACGACAACAAAGGATAACAAAAAGCCCGGATCACCAATATTCGTAGGCTGAAATATCAGCAATAATATGGTGGCTAATGCAATAGAGGAAGCCGCATCTGGGCGGCGACCAACTAATGGTGCAATAAAAAATACTGCGGCCATCGCCAATGCACGTAAAGCGCTCGGTTGAAGTCCGGTGGTAAAAATATATAGAAAAAGCGCAGGAAGCAACAGGAGCCCCCAGCGGGGACGGGAAACGCCAAAAAGTTTCAATCCGGCGATGAAGATAGCACCCAAGATCACGACATGCTGGCCGGAGATAGCAAAAATATGGAGCGTTCCGGTGCGGGTAAATATTTGATAAAGATCGGGCGGAATCGCCTGTCGATATCCCAGCAACATGGCATGAAGCAACTGGGTTTGCTCCGGGAATGCCTCAACACCTAGGCGAAGCAAGGCCGCGGCGCGTCGACGGACATCATAACACTGACTGGCTAATGAAATCCCAGCCGCTTTAATTCTACAGGCCTCCGCGCCAGAAACACTCAAATATCCATCGGCACCGCCGCGCGGATTTTCATAACTGGCATAACGCCCTTTTAACTGCCACTGCTCTCCAAATAAAACCGGAGCATCTGGGTTTTTGAGATAAACCCGCAACACCGCATCGGTTGGCAGACGCCCTTCTTCACAACGCACAGTCGCCGCGCGGAATAAAAAAGAAACGGTTCCGTCCGTGCTTGAAATGGAAGGCTCATCTTCAATCGTTCCGGTCAGCTCCTGTTCGTTGAAATGTATCTCCGCAACGGGCAATACCGCACGGGACAAAGCGGGCATTTCGTTAATCGCACTGTGCGTGGCGGCGAGTAACCCGCAGGCGATATAAATCAGTAAGGTCGTCCGGCGATGCAAAACCATCCCGCAGGCCAAGGCCAATAGCAAAGCGGTTAAGCTAAGCAGAAGTAGCGGAGAACCACCGACCCCATGCTGGATATAAATCCCCGCCGCGATAGACAGGGCGACTCCGACCAAAGGACGCCGCACCTGTTGAGCCAAGATCATTTGTTATTTTTGGGGCTGAATGGCGTTCAACTCGGGCCGTTTGGGAAGCTCAAGACCACCACCAGGTGCAACGGATGTTGCTTTTTCAGCTTCGCGCCTATTAATGTCTTCAATGGCTTTGCGGGTTTCAACACCGACAACCCGGTCGGCAAAGGAACGGAATTCAACGGTTTCACGAACCGAATCAAATCCGACATCTCTCAGCCAAGGGGCAATGGTTGTTTCGCCAAATAAACTAGCCGCCTGCCCCAAAAAGACAACCGCTTTGCCCACCTGATTCAGTTGCGCATAACAACGGGCAAGCATCTGATAATGGCTGGGTTTCGGATCGAACCGCACCAGCTCGAGATAATACGGAACCGCTTTCTGAGGATCCTTCTGTGCAAAATAAACCTTTCCACAATTTTCAAGCGCCTCGGTATTTTTTGGGTCGTTTTTCAATATCCGCTCGAACAGCGCCAAAGCGGCCTCTTGCTTACCCTGCTTAAGCTGTCCAGTCGCGACAATAGAAAGCACGATCAAATTGTTCGGCTGATCTAAAAGTAACCGTTCGGCCAATACCAATCCGGCCTCACTTTGTTTACTCGCCTCTAGTGCGCGCAATAGATTCATTTGCAAAATTGGCTGCCGACTATCCTGGTCCAGCAAACGGATACATAAAGGAACCGCCTCAGCATAAAGTCCCTGCTGCATATAAATATCGACGAGCATCTGCTGCGCCTCTCGGTTGTCCGGAGTAATGCGCAAAGCCTGCCCAAGCCGCTCAGCCGCTTCATCATTTATGCCCCGCCGACTTAATGCTTCGGCGGAACGCAGATGCCGCTCCGTCTGCTCCCACCGCTCCAGCCGCTGTTCAATTAACGCAGCGCTAACCACCTGTGCAGAAGGCACCGCCGCCCCGGCGGGAAGTTCTCCCATCGCGGACGATTTTTCCATCCGCATGGCGTTGGCCGCCCACTGCTGCTGTTTTTTCTCAGACGGTTTATCCAGAAAGCTCAATCCCCATTTCAATGCGATAAGACCTGCGACCAGAAGTACGACGATCAAAACGGTCCGGAACAGAAGAATCGCGATCGCCTTATTACTGACGCGATTACTGGTCTCTTCACGAAGACGAGCGGGACTATGCCGAGACATTCGATGGATCTGACGCCCGCCTGAATCCGCAGAATGGCCGTCCAGCGGAGCTTCTCCGGCATGCTGGGAATAAAAGTTATCTGCAGGTGTCGACCGCGCAGTTCGCGGGCTGATCTGAGTTGGCTGTGTGTTTTTTTTGCGGAATAATTTCATGATTTAATGCGTTCCGGTCTGACAACAAAACGGTTGCAGTATCGGGCGAGCCGCGTAAAGTGTCAAGCGTTGCGGGTCACATCCAGAACCCACTTGGAGATGTTTTATGGAACTTTTTATTCTGATTCTTTTGGCGCTTATCGCCCTGCTGATACTGGTTCAACTCGGCTTGGCACTCCATGGCGGTGGCCGACAAGACGCACGACTCGAAATGCTCACGCGCGGTCTCAATACGCTGACCGAACAGATAGATGGCCGTGCCCGCAAAAGCGAAGAAGCTATTCAGACGCAAATTGAAAAGCTGATTGCCTCCAACAATCAACGCCTGGATCAGATCGGTGAAAAGGTCGAGCAACGGCTCGATAAAGGATTTAAGGAAACTACCACCGTTTTCAGCGATGTGCTTAAACGCCTAGCACTGATTGATAAAGCTCAGGAAAAAATAGATAAACTCACCGAAAATGTCGTTAGCCTTCAGGAAGTTCTTTCTGACAAACGCTCGCGCGGCGCCTTCGGCGAAGTACAGCTCAGCGCGCTCATTTCAAATATGATGCCCGAAAATAGCTATTCCCTTCAGCACACCTTCCCGAACGGAGTGCGTGCTGACTGCGTACTGTTTCTGCCGGAACCGACCGGGACCATCTGCATTGATTCAAAGTTTCCGCTCGAAGGCTACCAGCGCATGACCGACCTGTCGCTGGGCGATACCGACCGCACCGCCGCCGAACGCCAGTTCCGTCAAGACATCAAAAAACACATCAAAGACATCGCCAGCAAATATATCCTGCCCGGCACCACATCCGACGGAGCGATGATGTTTATTCCGGCAGAAGCCATTTTCGCTGAAATTCACGGACACTATCCGGATCTCGTCGAAGAAGCACAGCGCGCGCGCGTCTGGATGACCTCGCCCACCACCATGATGGCCGTACTCACCACCGCCCGCGCCGTGCTGAAAGATTCCGCCACCCGTCAGCAAGTACACTTAATCAAAGAACATCTGGTCGCGCTCGCGCAGGACTTCAGCCGCTTTCAGGAGCGCATGGACAAACTGGCCGCACATATCGGCCAGGCCCACAAGGACGTTGACGACGTGCAAACCTCGGCCCGCAAAATCACCAGCCGCTTCGGCAAGATTGAAAAGGTTGATCTCTCAGGCGAAAGACCGGCTCTACCGGATGACCCAAGCGAAGATTAAGCTTTCCCATCGGTGAGTGTACCGAACACGACCACACGACTGAATCGCTGCTGAAAGTGGTTCTTTTTGCAAATGCGGTCGAGTTCGTCAGAAATAATTTTGCTGGAGAACTCGATAAATTCACCAGTATTTTCGCAAATCAGGTGATGATGGCGACCATGCCCATAAATGTGTTCATAGTGCGCATGGACATCTTGATCACGGATTTTCTGCACAAACCCGGCCTCCGTCATTAGATCAAGCGTACGATAAACCGTTCCGCGACTAACATGGTTTGCCCCAGAAGCTAGCTCGGCGGCCAGATCATCCGCCCGAAAATGGTCGTGCCGCGCAAAAACCCGATCAAAAACAATGCGCCGAGCTAAAGTAATCCGCGATTCTTTGGTTTTCAAAAAATCGACAAACAAAGGCCACGCCTCTTCCGCTGACGTATCCATCGCCGCATGGACTGAAAGCTCGTTCGGTTTCGGATTTGAACTCATATCGCCTCTTCGGTTATTTAGACTTAATCTCTATATAATGTGTAACATAGGTGGTTTTAAGAATGAAACTTAAAATAAGGATGGTATCTTGCCCCCTGCTAAA
>CAZTEK010000090.1:0-6299 GCA_964612095.1 uncultured Verrucomicrobiota bacterium | reverse complement strand
CTATCGACCAGCGCAAGATTACGGATATTTAGACGGCTCAACATATGTCGCGCATCATTTCAGATTTGCGCATGTTTCGGCAAGAGGGAAGAACCTCAGAGTCTAAAAGAATGGTGGTAGGAGAAGGATTCGAACCTTCGAAGGCATTGCCAGCAGATTTACAGTCTGCCCCGTTTGACCGCTTCGGTATCCTACCGTTGTTTGTCTGAAAGAACGGATACCATAGCCAAAAAAAATCTGATGTCCACCCTGATTTAGTTTTTTTACGAAAACGCTCCGCCGTTGTGTCCCGCAGGGCTCTGTGGTAGAAACCAGCCGTATGTCAGAAAGTAAATCAGAGCGAATCGGGGTGTTTGGCGGGTCGTTTGATCCGGTGCATATGGGACACCTGACGATTGCGCAGGATGCCGTGGAGCAATTGGAACTCAACCGGTTGATTTTTGTGCCGGCTGCCGTACCGCCGCACAAGCAGGGCAAAACGCTGGTGGAAGGGCGTCATCGCTTTGAAATGCTTCAGCTGGCGACGGAGGCGAATTTGAGTTTTGAGGTTTCCGATATGGAGCTTCAGCGCGGCGGGATTTCCTATACTTTTGATACGATGACGCAGATTCAGTTTGAGCATCCCGGCGCGGAGCTGTTTTTTATTGTCGGGCTCGATTCGCTGGTGGAACTCCATTTATGGAAGAATATCGAACAATTGCTTGAACTATGTACGGTGGTGCCGTTTGCGCGTGGCGGCGAAGATCCGGCACGGATCGCGGAGCAGATTCAGCTTTCCAATGGTTGGAAAACGAAGCTTTTAGGGCGGTTGATCCGGATTCATGAGATCGAAATTTCCGCTTCTGAGGTCCGGATGAGGCTAGCCGAGGGGTTGAGTATCCGCTACCTTGTGCCGCCTGAAGTGGAAATGTACATCGCGGAACATCACCTCTATGGGTGAATTGGGTCTAGAAGTTGGAGGATAATGATGAAGAAGGTTACTGAGAAAAAGACGAAGGTTGTGAAAAAGGTTACTAAGGTAACGCCGAAGGCCAAAGTGGTTAAAAAGGTTGCGGCGAAAGCTCCAGCGATTACCCCCAAGGTTAAAGCGGTAAAAAAGACGCCTGAGCTTCCTGCGGTCGTATTGAAAGCCGTTCAATTTTTAGATGCCAAGAAAGCAGAGAATATTGTGATTCTCGATCTGCGTAAGGTGGCTAATATTTCTGATTATTTTATCGTGGCCACTGCGGCTAATTCACCGCACCTCAGTTCATTGAATGACGGACTTCAGCGGCTTTGTAAAAACGAGCAGTACGAGGGTTATCGTGCTGCCGGTACCGGCGATAGCGGCTGGGTTATTGTGGATTATGACGGCGTGATGATTCACGTTTTCAATTTTGAAATGCGTGCGCTCTACGATCTTGAAAAACTGTGGAAAGATGCGAAGCGGATTACGCTGTGAAGTCGTATCGCAAAGAACTCTGGTTTAAGGCTCCGCAACGGCGCTCCTTTATCAACATCACGCCGGATGTGAATGAGTGTCTGCGCGAAAGCGGCATTAAAGAGGGGCTTTGTCTCGTCAATGCGATGCATATCACCGCCAGCGTTTTCATTAACGATGATGAGGGTGGTTTGCATCAGGACTTTGATAAGTGGCTCGAAAAGCTGGCGCCGGAAAAACCGCATAGCCAGTACGCTCACAACGGTTTCGAAGATAACGCCGACGCCCATCTGAAGCGTCAGGTCATGGGTCGTGAAGTGGTTTGCGCCATCACGGCTGGCAAGCTTGACTTTGGCCCGTGGGAACAGATTTTTTACGGCGAGTTTGATGGCCTGCGTGATAAACGCGTCCTAGTCAAAATCATTGGGGAGTAGTTTCCACTAATCTCCACTGATCGGCACTAATCTAGAATCTCTAAATTAGTGTTCATTAGTGTGAATTAGTGGTTAAACTCTGTCCCAATGAACCGTATCGCCAAAGTCGCTGTTGATCTCTCGCTGGACCGGGAGTTTGACTATCTGATTCCCGAACCGCTCCGTCCGCTGGTCGAGATCGGCTCGCGAGTCGAGGTGCCATTTCGGTCGAGGATGGTAAACGGGTTTGTGGTCGGGTTCGCGGACAAGTCGGTTTTTGATAATCTAAAACCGATTGGTAAGGTGCTGGGTGAAAAGTCGCTGGTCAATGAAACGGTGATGGAACTGGCGCGTTGGATGTCCTCTTATTATTTAGCTCCTTTTGAAACGTGTGTACGGACCTTGCTACCCGCCGTCGTCCGCAATAAAGAAAGCGGCGGTAAAAAGCAGTTGGTTGTGTCGCTGGTTAACGTAGACGCGGTGTCCTCACCGCGTTTCTCCGGTTTTGATCCGGCGCAGCCGGTTTCGCATTCCGGAGGCGGCAACCTTCCGCACTGGCGGCAGGACGGCACTACCTATTTCGTGACTTTCCGTTTGGCTGACTCATTACCACAGGAGAAATTGAAGCAGTGGCAGAAGGAACGAAATGAATGGCTGGCAGAAAATCCGAAGCCGGACGTAGACGCGGTGTCTTCACCGCGTTCCTCTCACGCCGAAAAACGCGGTGAGGACACCGCGTCTATATTGAGAAGCTGGCAGAACGAATATCGCTCCCGTTTTACGGAGACGTTTGAGAAGTGGCTGGATGCCGGAACTGGCAGTTGTATTTTTCAGGATCCCGCTGCGCGGGCGATCCTTGATAAATCCTTCCGGCATTTTTGCGAAAAACGGTATGAGTTGCATGGCTACGTTATCATGCCGAATCACGTTCACGTGCTGGTCACTCCGCTCGGAGAACA
This sequence comes from uncultured Verrucomicrobiota bacterium, assembly GCA_964612095.1. GTDB lineage: Bacteria > Verrucomicrobiota > Kiritimatiellia > Kiritimatiellales > Tichowtungiaceae > Tichowtungia. Next base: position 3,507 of record CAZTEK010000090.1, on the reverse strand, counting down.
CACGCTTTCAGAAATCATCAAAGGCTGGAAGTCTGTTTCAACGCGCGAGATTAAAAAAATACAGAGAGAACGCGGTGGGGACACCGCGTCTACGATAAAGGATCCCGACGTTATTTGGCAGAAGGAGTCGTTTGATCACATTGTGCGCAGTCCGGAGAGTCTGGAAAAATTCAAAAAGTATATTGATGAAAATCCGGCAGGGCTGGATGCGGACAGCTATTCACTTTACAGCGGGGAACGCGGTGAGGACACCGCGTCTACGTTAACAGCCAAACAACAAAACATAATCCAATGCCTTCAGGAAAGCGGCCCGATGCTGTTGTCGGAGCTGACGGAGGCCGCTGGCGTGACGACTGCACCGGTGAAAACGCTGGAAAAAAAAGGGCTGGTGACGATTTCGAACGAGTCGGTTTATCGTGACCCGCATGAGGGTGTTGAGCTACTCAAGACGGAGCCGCTCGCTCTCATGCCGCAACAGGCGGACGCGCTGAAGCAGGTTATTGAAGCGATGGCCGAACCGGAGCCGCCGGTATTGTTGCTGCATGGCGTGACCGGTTCCGGCAAGACCGAAGTCTATTTGCAGGCGATTTTCCATGCCTTGGAGCAGGGGCGGGGTGCAATTGTGCTGGTGCCAGAAATCGCACTGACGCCGCAGACGGTGGATCGGTTCCGTTCACGTTTTGCCGACCAACCGGAGCGGGTTGCTGTTTTGCACAGTTCGCTTTCGGATGGTGAGCGCTATGACGAGTGGCACCGTATCCGCTCTGGTGAAGCGAAGATCGTCGTGGGCGCACGCTCGGCACTTTTTGCTCCGGTTCATCAGCTTGGGTTAATCGTAGTGGATGAGGAGCACGAGCCAACCTATAAGCAGGATGAGGCTCCGCGTTATAGTGCTCGCGATACGGCGGTGATGCGCGGACGAATGGAAAAATGCGCGGTACTGCTGGGTTCGGCGACACCCGCACTGGAATCGTATGCCAATGCAAAGAGCGGCAAGTACCGCTATATCGATATGCCGATCCGTGTGGATGATCGTCAGATGCCACCTATTCGTATTATTGATATGCGCATTGAGATGCAGCGTGACGGCAAGCCAAAACTTTTTTCCAAAGAGCTGATTGAAGCGATTCATACACGAATTGACCGCGCGGAGCAGACCATGATTTTTTTGAACCGCCGTGGCTTCTCCTCGTCGCTGGTTTGTCCCGATTGCGGAACGGTGGCGGAGTGTGCGCATTGCAGTGTTGGCATGACGTATCATAAAGCGCGGGCACGGCTGGTTTGTCATATCTGTGGTGAAGAAAAGCCGGTGCCGGTACGCTGTCCGGAATGTAAATCCGATCAATTTAAGTATGCGGGTGCGGGTACGGAAAAAATTGAAGAGGTGATGACGAAGCTTTTTCCGAAGGCGCGGATCGAGCGGATGGATTCGGATACAATGCGGCGCAAGAACGCGCATCGCGATATTCTCGGACGGTTCCGTACGGGTAAAATTGATATTCTGATCGGCACGCAGATGATTGCCAAAGGACTCGATTTTCCGAACGTGACGCTGGTTGGTGTCGTGAATCCGGATCATGCGTTACATATGGCCGATTTCCGGGCTGGTGAGCGGGTTTTCCAATTACTGACGCAGGTGGCAGGGCGTGCGGGGCGCGGCGAGATGGCGGGCGAGGTGATCGTGCAGACCTATACGCCGCATCATCCGGCCATTCAAGCGGCACGGCGCATGGATTTTGAAGGGTTCTGCGATCAGGAGATGGCGTTTCGCAAAGAGCTGAATTATCCGCCGTACACCCATTTGACTTGCATCACATTGCGCGGAAAAAATGAGGCTGAGGTGGAAGCGGCGGCCGAAAAACTTTCCCGAGCATTGGAAAAATGCATAACCGGTAAGGTGGTGCTTTCGCCAGCGATACCCGCACCGATTGCCCGGATGCGCGGCGAATATCGTTGGCAGATTCTACTGCGTGCCGCACGAACGAAAACGATGAATGATTCGGTCCGCGCGGCTTTCGGACTGTTGAAGTGGCCGAAAACGATTAAAGTGAACATCGATGTCGATGCAACGTCCCTTCTGTAAGGCTTTGCCTGACACAAATAACAGCCAAGCCCGACGTTGATAAAACATGTAAAGCTGATAGCCTCATGCACATATGAAGGTGCTTGTTGCAGACGATTCGCAGTTGATCCGTCGACGGTTGGTTGACCGGCTTTTGCGCGTACCGGATATAACGGTGGCTGAGGCGGTCGATACAGACGATGCACTTCAGCAACTGCCGACCTTTATGCCTGATATCGCTGTATTGGATATTCGCATGCCCGGTGGCGGCGGAATTAAAGCGCTGACGGAGATTAAAAAGAATTTTCCCAGCATAACGGTCATTGTTATGACCAGTTATCCATTTGCGGAATACCGCCAAAAGTGTCTTGAGATGGGTGCGGACTTTTTCTTTGAAAAATCGACTGAGTTTGAAAGCATTGCAAAAACAGTCTGTCAACTCACGCAATCGTTGAATGTGGATAAAGTGGCTCTTCAGACAGCAACGGCTCAGTTGGTCGCGGCCAAAATGAAAATCGAAAAGCTGGATCAGCGTCAGCATGATATGACGGTACTGAGCCATATACATAAAACGGATGATCTTCATCTGAATCAGGTTTATGACATGTGGGAGAAGACGTTCGATGCAATGACCGACCTGATTGCGATTTTTGATGCGGATCATTCCATTGTGCGTGTTAACAAGGCTATGGCTGACCGGTTGAGCCTGCCCGCGGCAGAATTGATTGGTAAAAAATGTTATGAGTATTGCCACGGCACATCGTGTCCGATTGCCGATTGTCCTCATGATGTTATGCTTAAAGACGGGCTCACACATTCTGCTGAACTACATGAAGTAAAATTAAACGGCTGGTTTAATGTCGTCGTTTCGCCGATTTACGAAGATGGGCGTCTGATTGGTGCAATCCATGTGGCGCATGATGTTACGGCTCGTCGCGAAACAGCGACAAAACTGAAACAAAGTGAACAGCGCTACCGTCAGCTTTTCGAGTCCATGCATTCTGGATTCGCCCTGCACGAAATCATTTGTGATCAAAAGGGCATCCCGTGCGATTACCGTTTTTTGGAGATCAACACGGCTTTTGAAAAACTCACCGGATTAAAAGCAGAAAACCTTATTGGGAAAACCGTTAAAGAGGTTATACCAACCACGGAAACGCACTGGATTGAAACCTACGGGAAAGTGGCGTTAACGGGTGTGCCGGTGCAGATCGATGATTTTTCTGGTGCATTGGGACGATACTATTCGGTTTCAGCTTATTCGCCCTGCAAAGGGCAGTTTGCTACGGTTTTTACCGACATTACTGATCAGAAAAATGTCGAGGCGACGATGCGTCAGGCCCGTGCTGCGGCCGAGGCGGCAAATTTAATTAAGACGCAGTTTCTGGCAAATATGAGTCATGAATTGCGCACGCCACTTAATGCCATTATTGGACTCACCGAAT
>CAZTEK010000089.1:0-6357 GCA_964612095.1 uncultured Verrucomicrobiota bacterium | reverse complement strand
TGAGTTAAATCATGAAGAGTCTAATAGGAAAAAAACTGGGGATGACCCAGATCTTCGACGAAGAAGGCCGCCGGGTTCCCGTTACAGTTATTGAAGCAGGACCGTGCAGTGTGGTTCAGCGTAAGACGGTCGCTACAGACGGTTACGAAGCCATTCAATTGGGATTTGGTGCGCAGAAAGCAGAGCGTGTAGCCAAGCCTCTTGCGGGGCATTTTAAAAAAGCAGGCCTTGGTACAATGCGCGAGTTGCGTGAAGTTCGTGTGGATGCGGATGATTCCGCTAAAGCGGGCGACACGTTGACGGCAGCTGTTTTTGAAGGGGTTAATTTTATTGACGTACTGGGCGTTACAAAAGGTAAAGGCTTTCAGGGCGTAATGAAGCGGCATAATTTCGGCGGTGGACGTGCAACCCACGGTTCGCACTTTCACCGGACGACCGGATCTATCGGTATGAAAGAGAAGCCGGGTCGCGTTTTTAAAGGTAAAAAAATGGCGGGTCAGATGGGCAGTACGGATGTCACCGTCCAGAATGTCAAGGTGATCCAAGTGCGCGCTGCTGAAAACCTGATTCTGGTTAAAGGCCAGGTGCCTGGCGCAAATGGCACGACGCTGGTGCTTCGCGAAGCACTCAAAAGAAAGTAATTAGAGGACGATCATGAGTACATTGCCACTTAAAGATTGCAAGGGAAAGAAGCTGGGCGAAGTGACCCTCAGCGATAAGTTTACTGTCGCCGATAAGGGCGCTCAGGCTGTTTTTCAGGCTATTACAACCCATCAGGCCCATCAGCATCAAGGTTCAGCTAACACGCAACGCAAGGGTGAAGTTGCAGGTTCTGGCAAAAAGCCTTGGAAGCAAAAAGGTCTTGGACGTGCCCGCGCTGGCTACCGTCAGTCGCCTGTGTGGCGCGGTGGTGGCGTGGCATTCGGTCCGCATCCGCATAAAGTGCGTAAACAGGTTCCTCGTAAAGTGAGTCGCTTGGCCTTTGCTTGTGCTTTTGGTGAAAAAGTTGCGTCTGGGCGGGTAATGGTTGTGGACGACATCAAGTTTTCAACACCGCGCACCAAGGAAATTTGTTCGTTGTTGCAGGCGCTTGAAATTAAAGGCAAAACGCTATTGATTTTGACAGCCATGGACAACACGGTTCTGCTGGCGGCTCGCAATCTTCAGGATGTTGAGGTGGTTTGTGCAGAAAATGTGAACACCTACCAAATCGTCCGTTATCCGCAGATTGTTATCACTAAGGCGGGTGTGGAAAAACTTGAACAGCGCCTGGTTTAGGAAGGGATTTTTAATGAAAGACGTATACAAGGTAATACAGAAAGTTGTGCTGACAGAGAAGGGTACCCGCCTTTCTGAAGAAGAAAATAAATACATCTTCAATGTCCGTCCTGATGCCAACAAAGCCGAGATTAAGCAGGCTGTAGAAGAGCTTTTTAAAGTGAAGGTCCGTGCGGTTAACACAATGAAACGGCAGGGCAAAAACAAACGTGAGCGTACGGCCAGCTTCGGACGAACCGCTGGAACGAAACGTGCCGTAGTAACGCTGGCCGAAGGCAGCAAAATTGATTTGGTGTAAGGAGTTTGAGTTATGGCTTTAAAAACATATAAACCGACTACGCCGAGCCGCCGTCATACGGTGACCTCTGCGTTTGAAGAAATTACAAAATCAACGCCGGAACGGTCTCTGATCCGTGCGAAGAAAAGTACAGGTGGACGTAATAGCGCTGGGCGTGTATCAACTCGGCATCGCGGCGGTGGACATAAGCAGCGTTACCGTCTGATTGATTTCAAGCGTAATAAATACGGCATTCCGGCGGTTGTGGCATCGATTGAATACGATCCGAACCGTTCAGCTCGTATTGCCCTCTTGAATTATGTTGATGGAGAAAAGCGCTATATGGTGGCGCCCTTGGGTCTTCAAGTTGGAACAGTTGTTTTGTCTGGACCGGAAGCTGAGCCAGCTGTTGGAAATGCCTTGCCGCTTGAAAAAATTCCGCTCGGCATGACCGTTCATAACATAGAGTTGAATTCTGGTTGTGGTGGACAGATTGCCCGTTCGGCGGGAACTGGCGCACAGCTGATGTCTCGCGAAGGTGAGTTTGCCAATCTAAAGATGCCTTCGGGTGAAATTCGCCGCGTGCGTGTTAATTGTTACGCTACCATCGGGCAGGTCGGTAATGTAGACCATGAAAATATTTGTAGCGGTAAGGCTGGGCGTAAGCGCTGGTTAGGTATTCGTCCGACTGTTCGTGGTGTGGCGATGAACCCGGTTGACCATCCAATGGGTGGTGGTGAAGGGCGCACTTCTGGTGGTGGTCATCCGCAATCCCCTTGGGGCACGCTGGCTAAAGGCAAGCGCACTCGTAAGAAAAAATTGGCTTCGAATAAGTATATTATCGAACGGAGAAAGAAGTAAGCTATGGCTCGTTCACTCAAAAAAGGTCCTTACATCGACGGAAAACTACTCAAGAAAGTTGAGCAGATGGAAGTCTCTGGCAGAAAGAAGCCAATCAAAACATGGGCGCGTGCTTCGATGATTGTGCCTGAGTTTGTCGGACATAATTTTTCCGTCCATAATGGAAAGGTTTTTGTTGCAGTATTTGTGACTGAAAATATGGTTGGGCATCGATTTGGTGAGTTTGCAGCAACGCGCGCTTTCAGACAGCACGGAGTTGCAACCGATAAGACCGTTGCGAAATAAAAATTTATTTTGATAGAAGTTCTGGATTTGAAAATGGAATGACGTATAGTTGCCGCCTTTGTGTAAAAAACGGCACGGATGAGAGAGAAAAACATGGAAGTTTCAGCAACAACTAAATATGTGCGGATGTCGCCGATTAAAGCGCGCTATATGGCATCTGAGATCCGAGGTCTTTCAGTCGCGGAAGCTCTTCGTATTACAAACTTTAATGCAATGAAAGCAGCGACTGAGATCGGTAAAACGCTCAAGTCGGCTGTTGCGAATGCGCAGAGTAACGAAGGTGTATCTGCTGACAATCTTTTTGTGAAGGATGCGTATGTGGACGGCGGTCCAGTGCTCAAGCGGTTTCGTCCGCGTGCACGGGGTTCCGCTAGTGCAATTCGCAAACGCACGACTCATATCACTGTAGTTTTAACAGATAGAAAATAAGGAAAGGGAATCGTTTTGGGACAGAAAGTAAATCCTATCGGACTCCGTATTGCGGTAAATAAGAACTGGCGGTCACGTTGGTTTGCCGGCAAGAAAGAGTTTGCTGATCTGCTTCAGGAGGATATCGCTATCCGCGAAGCCGTACAAGCGCGTCTGAAAGACGCGGCGATTTCCAACGTTTTTATTGAACGTTATGCCAATCGTGTTCGTGTAACCATCCGCACGGCTCGGCCGGGACTGGTGATTGGACGCAAAGGCGAAGACATCGAAAAGTTGCGAGAGCAACTTGGTAAGATGACTAAGAAAGAAGTCTACATCGAAATTGATGAAGTAAAGAACCCCGATCTTGATGCCAAGCTGGTAGCCGAGAGCATTGCATTACAATTGGAGCGCCGTGTTTCGCATCGCCGAGCGATGAAGCGTGCGATTCAAATGGCAATGGATATTGGTGCAGATGGTATAAAAGTATTGGCTGCTGGACGTTTAGGTGGTGCCGAAATCTCCCGTGCGGAGAGTTATAAAGAAGGCAGAATTCCACTTCATACGCTACGGGCGAATATTGACTATGGAACGGCAACTGCCCGTACTGTAGCCGGTGCTATCGGCATCAAGGTGTGGATTTGTAAGAAGGATGAAAAGGCGCAAGCTTAGGAGTATTGATCAATGCCTTTATTGCCCAAACGAGTTAAATATAGGAAAGTCCAAAAAGGCTCCCGTCGCGGTATGGCTAAAGCTGGCACTACGCTAGCTTTCGGAGAATACGGCCTGCAGGCGTTGGAACGTGCATGGATTACAAACATTCAGATTGAGGCCTGTCGTGTGGCGATTAACCGGAATCTGAAACGTAAAGGGAAGCTCTGGATTAGAATTTTTCCGGACAAGCCATTCACTAAGAAACCGCTAGAAGTTCGCATGGGTAAAGGTAAAGGCGGTGTCGAAGGGTGGGTTTCTGTGGTACGTCCGGGCAGAATGCTTTTTGAACTCGACGGAGTGACTGACCAGCAAGCACGCATTGCTATGCGGCTGGCCGCCACCAAGCTGCCTATACGGGTACAGTTTGTGACACGCCATGTAAATCGCTGATTTCAGATGAGAGTATCGAATGAAAAAAGTAAAAGAATCTACAGATATGACAAAGGTCGAGTTGCAACAGCAGCTTGAGGATATGAACAAGGAGCTGTTTACGTTGCGCCTTCAGCAGGTTTCGGGGCAGCTGGAAAATCCGCTACGTATCCGTGCTGCGCGCCGTTCAGTGGCTCGAATTAAAACGGTTATGAATCAGGCAGCGAAAGCCGAGGGGTAAAAGATGGAGTTAAGAGGTCATCGAAAAGTGCGCGAAGGTCGCGTGTGTAGTGTAGCAGGTAATAAAACCATCGCTGTACTCATCGAACGCCGGGTCCGGCATCCATTGCTGGGCAAAGAGTTGCGTGTGACAAAGAAAATACATGCGCATGATGAAAAAAATGAGGCGAAGGTCGGCCAGGTAGTACGGGTGATGGAAACTCGTCCAATCAGTCGGTTGAAAAACTGGCGGCTTATCGAGATTATTTCGAAGTAAGGCAGGTAATAAAATGATTTTAGTACAGACCAGACTGGATGTTGCGGATAACACGGGCGCACGGAGCGTTCAGTGCATTCGGGTCTTAAAAACCAAGCGTTGTTATGCGAAGGTTGGAGAGATTATTAAAGTAGCTGTCAAAGAAGCTCAGCCGGGTGGAATCGTAAAAAAGGGTGAAGTCTGTGAGGCGGTAGTCGTGCGGACGAAATCAGCAATCCGTCGCCGTGATGGATCCGTTTTGCGTTTCGATCATAATGCTGCTGTTATTATTGATGCGGCTAAAAATCCGCGCGGAACGCGCATTTTCGGCCCAGTGGCCCGCGAGTTACGTGACGGCAACTTTATGAAAGTGGTCTCGCTCGCACCGGAAGTGCTTTAAAGGAGAGGGAACATTTTATGGCAGCGATAAAAAAAGGCGATTTGGTCAAAGCCGTCTGCGGCGATGACAAGGGCAAGACCGGCAAGGTTCTTCAGGTGCTTCCCAGCACCGGACGGGCCGTGGTGGAAGGCTTGAATTTTGTGAAGAAGCATACGCGTAAAACGCAGGATAATCCGCAAGGTGGCGTGATTGAAAAAGAAGCTTCTGTTCACATGTCGAATCTGAAAAAAGCAGAATAATTAATTAATCTATTTAGAGGGGGTATCCATGATACCGACAATGAAAATAAAATATCGTGAGCAAGTGGTGCCTGAGCTTCAGAAGAAGTTCAATTACAGCAACCGCATGCAGATACCGGCGCTTTCAAAAATCGCCATTAATGTATCCGTTGGTATGCAGCATGATCGTGACGCCTTGCAGGCGGTGCTCGATGACTTGACTAAAATAACTGGACAGCGTCCGGTGACCATCAAGGCTCGGAAAAGCGTCTCGAACTTTAAGCTACGTGAGGGCGTTTCGCTGGCAGGTAAGGTGACATTGCGCGGCGCGAGAATGTACGAGTTCTTGGATCGTCTGATTAATATTGCGTTGCCGCGTATTCGCGACTTTCGTGGTATCCAGTCCAAATCTTTTGATGGATTCGGGAACTACTCTCTTGGACTGAAAGAACAGACCATTTTCCCGGAAATTAATCCGGATCATGTCCGCAAGGTGCACGGCATGGATGTGACATTTGTCACGACGGCTAAGACCGATTCCGAGGCGCGCGAACTGCTCCGCCTTTTAGGGATGCCGTTTGAAACCGCCAAAAACAAAGGTGAACAGCAATGATATTGAGCGATCCTATTTCTGATATGCTGACTCGTATTCGCAATGCTAATATGGCCGCGCATACTAAAGTCCAGATGCCGCATTCTAAGATGAAGAGCGAGTTGGCTCGAATTCTTAAGCAAGAGGGGTACATCAAAGACTATACTACTGAAAAGGTGGATGGTAAGCCGACGTTGGTACTTCATCTAAAATTTCAGGATGATCAAAAACCGGTGATTCAAGGATTGCGTCGTGTTAGTCGTCCGAGCTGTCATCACTACGTTACAGCGGATGATGTTCCGCGTGTATTGGGTGGTATCGGTACGGCGATTTTGAGTACTTCATCCGGTATGCTCAGTGATAGAGATGCTCGCAAAGCCCATGTGGGCGGCGAAGTGCTTTGCTATGTGTGGTAATTTCAAATAGAGGTTGTAACGATGTCTAGAATAGGAAAATTGCCCGTAATGGTTCCAGCTGGTG
>CAZTEK010000088.1:0-6394 GCA_964612095.1 uncultured Verrucomicrobiota bacterium | reverse complement strand
GAGCAGAGGACTGAAAATCCTCGTGTCCTCGGTTCGATTCCGAGTCTCGCCACCACACTCAACTTAGGGCTCTTGGCTCTTCCCCAAAGACGGGGGCAAGGACGGTTTTTTTTAACCACACAACACGATCACACGCAATCTGTAATTATTGAAATTTCTGAAGCCATAGGCTCTCCTTTGGATCATTTCCGGATCTTCCCCAAAGACGGCTCCGAGACCTCTGCACTTTGTGTTCAAATTACTTCCTATCAGTTCATTCCAACGTAGAATATATGTTGCGAATGGCAGGACCTGGCCTTCTCTACGAGGCGCGCAACTGGGCCGTTGAATTTGCCCTGCATTTACCAGTATTCGAAAAAATGGATCGGCGGCGTCCGGAGATTTTCGGTCTGGTTACCGGATTCCGCTATCTCTTTTAGACCGTATGAAAATCACACACGATGGGTAGATGGTCCGAAAACTGAACGTCCGGCATCCAGCAGCGCTCCACATTAATATCCGGACTATGCAGAATAAAATCGAGATGCCGCTTAGGCTTCCAGCTCGGGAATGTCGGAGAATTGGCTAAATGCGCGTTTTTAAGCCCCGTCGCTGCCAAAAACAACCGCACCTCCTGCTCGCCCCAAAGGGCATTAAAATCACCGGCGACAATATGCGGTTTTTTAACGGTCTGAAGCAGATCATAAAGATCGCCGAGCTGGCGGTGACGCAGGCGTGAACTGAGCGCCAGATGAATCAGGAAAAAGCTAACTTTCTCCATTTCCAGCTCAATCACCAGTCGTTTCACTCCACGATCAAAATAATGAAAGGTCTCCTTATGCCCATTATCGCGCACAACGAAAGCATTTCCCTGTTGGTTAAGAATCGGAAAATAGCGTGTCAGCGAATTTTCACCATATTTTGAGCGGTAAACATGATAGTGCCCAAGCTCAGCTGCAAGCATTTCAGCCTGATTGCTTTTCCCCGAACGATACGAACCGGCATCCACCTCAACCAATCCGGCCACATCCGGATTCAGATCATGAAGAAGCTGGGCAATGCGTTCAAAATTCTTACCGGTATGCCGCAAGTAACCGTTCAGCGGAGAATGAATTTTTCTCCCGCCGGTACCGTACCTAATGTTGTATAGAACGAATCTCATCGCCTCGCCCATTCCGCTAACTGTTCAATATCCCCCGCGCCAATAATCAGCAATACATCGCCTGCCTCTAACACACCGATTATATCATGCCACGCTTTTTCCAAAGAGTTTAAATTTTTTACTTCTGGAGCGCCCTCCACCGGAAAGCTTCTGACCAAATCCTCTGTTGTCCCGCCTTCAAGCGGCTTTTCCGATGCCGCATAAACAGGCACTAGCCACAACTTTTCCAACCCTTGGAACGCGGGCGGAAAATCAGCCATCAACGCCTTAGTGCGGGTGTAGCGGTGCGGCTGAAAAACGCCAAGAAGCCGTTTAGGTTTCAACGTTTCTCGCACCGTCTGAATCAGCGTGCGGATTTCCGTTGGGTGGTGCGCATAATCAGAAATAATCGTGTACTCGCCCTCAAAAACCTTCTCGAAACGCCTCCGCACCGGTTTTATCTGCTCCAATGCCTTAAAAATTTCCGCCTCCGTTTTCCACGGCTTGGACACCTCAATGGCCGCTGAAGCATTCAACCGGTTGTGTCTGCCCGGCAACGCCACTTGCCACGCGCCACTTGCCACTCCATAGGAAACCGCTTTTGGATTGCCCGCACAGAGCCGCACGGCAGCAGTATCCTCAGCGCAATAAACGACTTTTTGCTTTGTATTAGCGATTAGTGTTTTGAAGCAGGATTCAAAGGCTTCAACACTGGCGTGGTGTTCCATATGGTCGTATTCAATATTAGTGATGACTGCAATATCGGGATAATAATTAACGATGGTTCCATCGCTCTCGTCCGCTTCAACCACCATAATTTCACCATCTTTGGCAACGCCATCAAACCCAGGAACCTCGCCGCCGATACAATAACCACAACCAAGAATTTGTGCGATCATCGAGGTGGTCGTAGTCTTGCCGTGCGTACCGCTAACGGCAATCGTAATGCGGTCACGCAAAAGCGCGGGCAGCACTTCGCCGCGCCGACTGACAGGAACCGTAGCATTCATTACTTCTGGATGATCGTCCGGTACCGCCGTCGTGCGAATAACCCACTCTACATTCGTTAGATGGGCCCGATCATGTCCGATAAAAACAGGAATATTTTTCCCACGTAACCATGCGGTCTGGCGGTTTTCCTGTTCATCGCAACCCGTAACGCAATGTCCGCGCTCTTTGAGAAGCAGGGCGAGCCCCGCCATGCCGATACCACCGATACCGATCATATGGATTCGACGGGACGTTGAAAGCAGGATATCTATTTTCGGGCGCATTCTTCCACCACTCCGGCAAGGATTTCCGCCGCATTCAGGGGAACTTTACGCGCCGCAGAACGTGCGCTCATTTTTTCAAGCCGATACGGATCATTAATCTGCGCGACCAAATATTCTTTAAGCCAGCCAACCGTCATGGCGCTCTGCTGAACCACATCAGCCGCGCCAAATTTTTCAAGTGCGCGGGCATTCGCCGTCTGATGATCGCTGGCGGCGTGCGGATAAGGAATAAGCAGGGCTGGAAGGCTGAAAACTCCCAATTCGGCGCATGTGGAAGCACCGGAACGGCAAATAGCCAGTGAGGCTTTTTCATAAAGCGAAACCATGTCGTGAGTAAAAGCCTGCACAGACGCCTTGACTCCAGCAACACGGTAGCGCTCTGCCACGGTTTTCTCATCCGCAACGCCGGTTAAATGCGTAACACTAACGGACGGATTTTTCAACGCACAGACGGCTTCGGAAACCATTTCATTGATGGCATGAGCCCCTAAACTTCCGCCCATTATGAGCAGGTTAAAATCTGTTTTCTGTTTTTCGCCCGCTATCTTTTGAATCTCCGGACGCAACGGCATACCGGCAGAAACCGCATGTAACCCCTTGAGATGGTAACGGGTTTCTTCAAAACAAATAGCGACGGCGCACGCTTTTGGAGCGAGCATTCTAACCGCTCGACCCGGCACCGCATTGGCCTCGTGCAAGATATATGGAATTCCATGCAATCGGGCCGCAAAACACGGGCCGATCGATGCGTAACTACCCATGGCCAGCACGACATCCGGCTGGTGTTTTAGCATAATCCGCCAGCAACGAAAGACTGCGCTTACAATGCGCAGAGCCGTAAGCACAGAACGAAAAGCGCCGAACTGAAATCCTTCAGACGGAATGGTTACAATCCGCCCTTCCCAACCTTGAACAGCGGTATCTTCACCGCCTTTTCCGGCAAGCCAAAGCGTGACGTGGTGCCCACGTTCTCTAAGAACACGAGCCGTGGCGAGCCCAGGAAAAATATGTCCGCCGGTCCCGCCGCAAGCGATAGCGATATGTAGTTTTTCACTCATTTGTAAAATCCATGTTTTCTAAGTTCTTCGGGAAGATACAGCGAACCGGTAAAACAGACTAGCCGCTTTTTACCGGCATCAAGCCATTCCCTAACGCATTGTGGAGTCTCGACCGGAGTAATTTCTAACCCGATCCTTTTTCCAATCTCTGCGATTTCCTCCGCCTTCATCGCACGGTCGCCAGACAATGTAAACGCCCATGCTTTTTCGACGGCTGGCGCGAGCGTTTTCAAAATGCCCGCAACGTCCTTATCGCGCATAAAACTGAAAAGAAAACCGTTTCCAAACGTTGGAAAAATTTCTTCCAAGGTTTGGAAAAGCGCGCGGGCCCCGCAGACGTTGTGTGCACCATCGTAAAGGATTGGCGGCTTCGCCTGCAAAAGCTGAAAACGCCCCGGCCATTTGACCGATTCAAGACCTCTTCTTATTTGGAGACGGATATTTTGACTATCGGCAATATCTTCAAGCGCCGCAACGGCGATACCACAGTTTTCGAGCTGGAAATTACCCGCCAACGGAAGGCGGATGTTCGGATATTCATGTCCGCTGGCTTCAATATTAATAAGCTGATCATCGCGCCGCTTTTCCAAACACTGGAAAAATACGGCATCATCGCTTCCAAGGATCGGGGCTTTTTTTTCTAACGCCTCCTTATAAATAACTGCCTCCGCTTCAACGGGCATCGGACCGCAAACGACGGACACGCCGGCTTTAATAATACCGGCTTTTTCCCAGGCAATTTTCCCAATATCCGCGCCAAGATATTCCGTGTGATCGATATCGATACGGGTAATAACTGAGCAAATCGGCTGAATAACATTCGTGGCGTCCCATCGTCCGCCCATACCCGTTTCAATAATCGCGTAATCCACCTTTTCGCGGTTAAAATATTCAAAAGCCATGACCGTGGCCATTTCGAAAAAGGTCGCAGGCCGTACGGTGAGGCTTTGGGCGGCGGCTTCAACATCGTTAATGAGTTGCCCCAAAACAGGATCGGGAATTTCGCGTCCATTAATACGGAAACGCTCATTAAAGCGAAAGAGATGCGGCGACGTGTAAAGCCCGGTTTTAAAACCGGAAGCGCGCAGCACCGATTCGACCATCGCGCAAACAGAACCTTTTCCGTTGGTCCCGGCAACGTGAATACATTTTAGATTTTTATGAGGGTTGCCGAGTTTCTCAAGCAATGCGGTGGTTACTTCAAGACCTGGCTTGATGCCGTGTGCGGTCCGGGCAAACAGGGAAGAGATAGAATGTTCCAGCATATTGCGTATTACTCGTTACTCTCCGACCATGTAATCAAGAACCAGCGCCACACGGGCTTTGAGCTGGCTACGCGGAACGACCATGTCGATCAATCCATGTTTTTCGAGAAATTCGGCGCGCTGGAACCCTTCAGGCAGATCCTGCTGAGTGGTTTCCTTGATGACGCGCGGTCCGGCAAAGCCGATCAGCGCACCGGGTTCAGCAATGATCACATCGCCCAGCGTGGCGAAACTGGCCATTACACCCGCCATAGTCGGATGCGTAAGAACTGGGATATAAGGTAACCCAGCTTTGGCGTGGCGAGCCAATGCGGCGCTAGTTTTGGCCATCTGCATGAGGCTATAAAGCCCTTCATACATGCGGGCTCCGCCGGAGGCACAAACCAAAACACAAGGCCGCTTTTCAGCCGTACACCGTTCAATAAGGCGGGTTATTTTCTCACCGACGACGCTACCCATGCTGGCACCAAGGAAAGAAAAGTCCATGACTCCGAGACCAATGTCGCGTCCATTAAGTTTAGCCGCGCCACAGGTCACTGCGTCTTTGAAGCCGGTTTTTTTCTGATTGGCTTCGAGTTTCGCGATATAGGAATCTTTACCGGTAAACGCGAGCGGGTCAGCGGAAGTCAGCTCGGCATCCCATTCCACAAAAGTCCCCTCATCGGCGAACATTTCGATCCGTTTCTGCCGTCCGAGGGTAAAGTGGTGACTGCACTTGGCACAAACCTGAAGGCTTTCTTCGAGCTGTTTAGCGTAAAGAATTTCGCCACAGCCGGGACATTTCTCCCATAAACCATCCGGAACATCCCGTTTGCGCACCTGAACCGATGAATATTTTTTCTTACCAAATCGTAAAGCCATAATTACCTCTGGAATGGTGGATTGCTGGATTGCTGGATTGCTGGGGATTGAAAAAGTCCAATCATCCAATCATCCAACACTCCAATACTCCACGGTTGCTCCTATCCTCTCGCTACAGTCACCACATGCACCGATGCCGCCCCACCCTTTTGAAGCGCTCTGGCGCAGGCGTTAACCGTGGCTCCGGTAGTCATTACATCATCAACTAGTAAAATTCTCTGCCCAGCCGGTCGAGCAAACAGCCCAAGCCGAAAAGCGCCGAACACGTTAGCCGTCCGCTGGGAAGCTGTCAAACCTGTTTGGGTGCCTGTCGGACGAACCCGCCGAACCAATCCCGCCCTAAACGGAACCCGCAGACCGTGAGCCAGCGCAGCGCCTAGCAGTGCGGACTGATTAAAACCCCGTTCACGCCTACGCGACGGATGAAGTGGCACCGCCGTGACAAAGTCAAACGCCTGATCCGGATATTCGGCCTGCACACAGGCAAAAAGCAATTCAGCTAGATCATGAACAACCCAAAGCGCATCATTATATTTAAGAATACGGAGCGCATCACCAACGGCTCCTTCATAGCGGACCGCGGACCGAGCGCGATTAAAAGCGGGTGTTTCGCGGGCGCAGGCAAAGCAAGTGTAGTCGTGCTGAATATCGCCAGCAACGGGATCTCCACAAAGAGCGCAAAACGGCGGCTCGACCTTAGGGGTGTCCGAAAGGCAGTCCCAGCACAAATACTTCATTGGATCGGGCGATGGCGATCCACAATGGACACAGTTACGAGGATAAAGAATATCAATCATTGACAAAGAATGACGTAAA
>CAZTEK010000087.1:0-6409 GCA_964612095.1 uncultured Verrucomicrobiota bacterium | reverse complement strand
GTGACACTTGAACCCTGTTCGACCTATGGGCGCACGCCACCTTGCACGGATTTGATTTTGGCGCATGGGATTTCTCGCGTAGTGATCGGCGCAAAAGATCCAAATCCTGCCCACGCGGGGCGAGGTATTCGCATTTTGCGACACGCTGGTGTCGAGGTCATCACTGGCGTTTGCCACGCTGAGGCCGAAATGCTGATTGCGCCGTTTTCGAAATTAATTTTAACCGGCAGGCCTTATGTAACGCTCAAATTGGCCTCAACGCTTGATGGGCGGATTGCCGACGCCTCCGGTAAATCGAAGTGGATTACCGGTCCGCAGGCGCGGGCCAAGGTGCAGGAATTACGCCGTTCCGCCGATGCCATCATGGTCGGAGCCGGAACGGTTCGGGCAGATGATCCGTCGCTTTTGCCGCGCCCGGCCAAAGGCCGCACGCCGTGGCGGGTGATTGTTGGATCAACTCTTCAAGCTAACGCGAAGGTGCTAACGGATGAAGCGGCGGATCAGACCCTTGTTATGGGCGGTTCGCTCAAGAAGATTTTGTGCGATCTTGGGAAGCATGGCGTTATGCATGTGCTGTGCGAAGGCGGCGGAGAGTTAGCCGGATCACTGGTGCGCGCGGGGCTGGTGGATGAGTTTGCTCTGTTTGTTGCACCATCGATGCTCGGTGGGGACGGAATTTCCATGTTTGGAGCAAAAGGGTGGCCGCTAACAAAAATGCCGCTTTTGAGTTTCCAAACCTTGGAAAAATGCGGAAAAGATGTTTTTATACGAGCTTTACCGCTTACTTAGGAGAAAGTGATGTTTACAGGGATTGTTCAACGGCTTGGAACCATTGTTGATGTAAAAATGCATGGCGCGGCAGGGCGAATTACGCTGGCTCCGAACCGTCCTTTTGATGCGCCAATTCATTTGGGTGACAGCATTGCTGTAAATGGCGCTTGTTTGACCGTTGCCGCAATCGAAGGTCAAAATTTTTGCTTCGACGTGCTCACAGAAACTTTCAATAAAACAAACCTTGGTGAAAAAGGGCAGGGTTCTATTGTGAATTTGGAGCGGGCGCTGGCGCTTGGCGATACACTCGGCGGGCACATTGTGACAGGGCATGTGGATGGGGTCGGAACCGTACGTCGGATCGACCGAGTTGATCGTGACTGGAAGTTTGAGATCGAATGTTCACGGGATATGCTCATGTTGATGGTATATAAGGGTTCGATCGCGATGGATGGAATCTCTTTAACCGTTGCAGAACTGAAGGACGATGCTTTTATCGTTCATATTATTCCGCATACGATGGAAGAGACCGACATGTCGGAGTTTAAGCTCGGAACCCAAGTGAATCTTGAGGCTGATATTCTTGGAAAGCATGTGCAGCGCATTCTTGAGTTTGGCGGGGGACAGAGCTATCGCATTAATTTTGAAAATAAACAGTGAGGAGTCCCGGTGGGCCTAAAAAAAATTCTGCTTGTAGATGATGAGGAAGCAATTCGTAAAATGATACGCGCCATACTAGGCGTTGAGCTCTACGAATTCGGCGAAGCGGTTAATGGTTTAGAGGCGCAGGCCCTGTTGGAAAAACAACATTTTGATTTGATTATTACTGATGTCATTATGCCTGATTGTGACGGCATTGAGCTGGTGATGGCGATTCGCCGTAAGCTACCTGATATCAAAGTGATTGTCATGTCCGGCGGCGGGCGTGTTCGTGCCGGGCACTATTTGGATCTGGCTAGGAAGCTTGGTGCCGCTAAGGTTTTTGAAAAACCGTTCGATATCGTAGCACTTCGCCAGACGGTTAATGAATTGCTCGCTTAAAATCTGATTTATAAGGAAAAAAATGAAAGAAACCGATCTGCTCGGACTATTTGAAGAAACTCAGGCACTTCTCAACGGTCATTTTGAACTTCGCTCCGGACTTCACTCTAACCGCTTTTTTCAGTGTGCGCTTCTGTTGCAATACCCTCGTGTTGCCGAGCAAGTTTGCGTGGCATTAGTCGAAAAAATGAAGGCCGTTCTTGGTGAATTGAAAATTGATACCGTGATTTCCCCAGCGCTTGGTGGCATTCCTGTCGGACACGAAGTCGCCCGTGCGCTCGGTACTCGGTTTATTTTCGCGGAGAAAAATGCAGAAAAAGCATTGGTGATGCGTCGGTTTAAGATTGAAAAAGGCGAACGATTTTTGGTGGCGGAAGATGTTATTACCCGTGGCGGACGCGTGCAGGAAACGATTGACATCGTTAAAGAACATGGCGGAATCGTCGAGGCGGTTGGCGTGTTGGTTAACCGGAGCGGGGGGAAGGCAAAATTCGACTATCCGACGGTCAGTCTACTCGACATCGAACCAGTTACTTGGGAACCGGCTGAATGTCCGCTTTGTAAGCAGGGTTTGCCTCTGGTTCACCCCGGAAGCTAGGGAATGTCGAATATTGAACAAGGAGCGCGGAATCCTGGAAGGGAATTTCTTACCTTCGGAGTTCGATATTCTCGGTTCATTATTCTGCGGTTCTTTTGGGTTGTCGAAACCGGTTTGTCACCGTATCCTCTCCGCTCAATTTTGTTCTATTGAGTTTAACGGGAGATCATAGCTATGGCGCATCCGCTCGAAGCATTGCTGGTATTGCAGGAAAAAGACCGAAAAATCGCAAAACTCCAACGTGAGATCCGCGACATTCCCGCCCGTAAAGCCGACATTGAAAAGCAGCTTGAAGGAGTGAAAACCAAGCTCGCACAAGCTCGCGAAGTTCTTAAGAAAAACGCCGCCGATCTCAAACAGCTCGAAATCGAAGTCGGCTCGCTGCGTGATAAGATTACGAAATATAAACAGCAGCAGATGGAAGCCAAGAATAACGAGCAGTATCGCGCGTTCCTTCAGGAAATTGCCGCTGCCGAAAAATTGATTTCTGGGCTCGAAGACCGCGAAATGGTGCTGATGGAACAGGCTGAAGCTTCTAAGAAAGTTATCGCTGAACGCGAGGACGAACTTAAAGCAGAAGAAGGCGGCGTGAGCGAAGAGAAGGAAATGCTCGAAGAGCGCCTTACAACGGTTCAAGGTAATCTCAATGCACTCATCGCTGATCGCGGACGGATCACGCTAAACGTCAATCCATCGTTACTTTCTAAATATGAGCGTCTATTCAAAAACAAAGGCGACTTCGCTGTTGTTCAAGTAGAGAAAGATCATTGCTCCGGTTGTCACATGCGCCTGCCGCCGCAAGTTACTAACGACGCGCTCAATCCGGCTAAGCTGGTCATTTGCAATTTCTGCGGACGCATGCTCATCAACCTGCGCTAACCGTTTGGTGCGGTCGCAAGTTTTGCGCGAGGACGCTCTGTTCCCGCCGATAAAAAAAAGCTCCGTCGCACTTCGTTTGTCGGAGCACTCCAGAAGAAACTGCTCGCTATGGTGGGTTTCGCCGCGTACCTTCCTTCTCCGCAGGCAGAGTGTATCGACCGCTCTTTGGTTCGCCAAGGGGAGGAAAGTCCGGACTCCGCAGGGCAGGACGTTCCGTGGTTAACGCGGAAACTCCGGTGCGAGATCGCCGGGGATGGAAAGTGCCACAGAAATTATACCGCCTTGAGGGCGCTTCGGCGCATCGAAGGGTAAGGGTGAAATGGTGGGGTAAAAGCCCACCGCTCCAAGGGTAACCGCGGAGGCAGGGTAAACCCCGTCCGGAGCAAGATCAAATAGGGAACAAGGAGCTGCCCGCTCCGCTTGAGTTCCGGGTTGATCGCATTAGATAAATGGTCGACTCCTTCGGGAGAACAGAATCCGGCTTACCGCTCTGCCTGCGCTGTATTACCAACATTAACTGCTGGAGCACTTCAGAATACCTAATTGGCCATTTTGGCGCTACTAAGCATTTGAATTCCGGCGGCTCTATGGTACAAATTGTCCCAGTTTAAGCGGAGAATTCCCTGTGAAATCGAAGTTTTTGGACAAGTTGATTGATCGTCTTGAGCGAATGGATGCGGATAGCGTTCAGGCACAGTTTTTGCATCTGGCCCGTGAAAAGGGGCTGATGGAAACGATTTTCCAGGCGATTCAGGAAGGAATTATCGTGGTTGGGCGTGGTGCGCGTATCCGCTACGCCAATCGCACGGCGGAATCGCTTTTTGGCTTTAAGCTCGAAACCGCCGAAAATCAGTCGATTACCCGGTATATCCGCGATATTGATTGGGAAAAGGTGCTCAGTTTGGATGGCGACGAGTGGGAAAAGCTGGTTCGTCGTGAAATTGAGGTGACCTATCCGGATCACCGCTTCGTTGAATTTTATGTGGTGCCGCTTTCGGCGGTGGAACAAAAAGAGCAGGGCGCGGTGGTGATTTTTCGCGACGTGACGCGAGAGCGCGAGACAACGGCCGAGTCGATTGAGTCGGAACGGCTGAAAGCGCTGACGTTGTTGGCGGCTGGCGTGGCGCATGAGATTGGTAATCCGCTCAACGCGGTGACCATTCATTTGCAACTGATGGAGCGTGAGTTGGCTGACCTGACCGATTCCGAAGCACGAGAAAGTTTGAAAGAGTTGGTTGAGGTTTCGAAGCGCGAGGTTCATCGTCTGGATCGGATCATTACGCAGTTTCTGCGCGCTATTCGGCCTTCGCTACCGGATCGTAAACCGGTGCAGATGGAACACATATTGGATGAGACACTGGAACTGATGCGCCATGAAATCGGAAACCGGCGTATTTTGGTGGAGCGCGCGCAACCGGAGCATATGCCTTCGGTTCCGGCGGACGAAACGCAGGTGAAGCAGGCTTTCTTTAATATCATTAAGAATGCGATTCAGGTGATGGATGACGGCGGCATCCTGAAGATCGGTATCGAGGTGTCGTCGCGCTTCGTGAGTATCTGCTTTGCCGATAACGGGCCGGGGATTACGCCGGAAAATCTTGGTGCGATTTATGAACCCTACCATACGACCAAGGCGACCGGTTCGGGTCTCGGTCTGATGATTGTGCAACGGATTTTGCGTGACCACGGCGGCGAAATAGAAATTTGTAGTACGCCGGAGCGCGGCACGGCTTTTACGCTGCATTTCCCGCGTGACGATGTGCGGATGTCGCTTTTGGAGGCTCCGAAAAAGGAGAATAAGGAATGAGTGCAAAACCGGTGGTTTTAATTGTCGACGACGAAAAAAATACGCGTGAAGGGCTGGCGCGGGCGCTGCGCCGTTCGTATGAAGTGCTGATTGCGGAAAGCGGCACGGCGGCACTAAATATTCTGAGCGAGAAACCGGTCGATGTGATGTTGAGCGATTTGCGGATGCCCGGTATGGATGGGATGACGCTGATGCAGCGTGCGCTGGCTGGATCGCCTCAACTGGTTTGTATTCTGCTTACGGCGTATGGGAATATTGAGACGGCGGTGGATGCGATGCGACATGGTGCAACTGATTTTTTGACTAAGCCGGTGAATCTGGAACAACTGGAACTGGTTTTACAACGCGCCCTGCGCTCGCACCGTGCTGAAACCGAAAACGTGCAGCTTCGCGAGCAACTGGATAGTAAGTTCGGGATGGAAAATATCATCGGTAATTCGCCGGAGATGCAGCAGGTTTTTGATACGGTGCGTCAAGTCGCGGCTTCGCGGGCGACGGTATTGATTCAAGGCGAGAGCGGAACGGGTAAGGAGCTGATTGCCAAAGCAATTCATAGGCTGAGTTCGCGTAAAAATGGCACTTTTGTGCCGGTGCATTGCGCGGCACTTTCTTCTTCCTTATTGGAAAGTGAGCTCTTCGGGCATGAGAAGGGTGCTTTTACCGGTGCGGCAGAGCGGCGTAAGGGGCGCTTTGAGCTGGCGGACGGTGGTTCTCTGTTTCTGGATGAAATTGGTGAGGTGGATGCCAGTGTGCAGGTGAAAATCCTGCGTGCATTGGAGGAGCGGCGCTTTGAGCGGGTCGGCGGGCAGGAATCCATTGATGTGGATACGCGGTTGATTGCAGCGACGAACCGGGATCTAAAGAAGATGGTAGCCGAAGGTAAATTTCGTGAGGATCTGTATTATCGGCTGTATGTGGTCGTGATTCAGTTGCCAGCGTTGCGTGAGCGCAAGAGTGACATTCCTCTGTTGCTAAAGCATTATTTGGATCTGTTTAATCAGGAGAACAACCGCGCAATTGAAGGGTTTTCGCCGGATGCGCTCGACTTGCTGATGGCTTATCGCTGGCCGGGTAATGTGCGTGAGTTGCGTAATGTGGTGGAGCAAATGGTGGTGCTTTCCCGTTCACAACGCATTGGTGTGCGCGATTTGCCAGCACATCTGCGTGAAACTGGTTCTTTGGGAGGGACTCTTCAGGTGGAAGGCGGTACGTTGGAAGATATGGAGAAACGGGCTCTTTTACAGGCGCTGAAGGAATTCGGAGGGAATCGTACACATGCCGCCGAAAAGCTAGGCATTAGTCGACGTACACTG
>CAZTEK010000086.1:0-6429 GCA_964612095.1 uncultured Verrucomicrobiota bacterium | reverse complement strand
GACAGCTCGGGGAACTGGATTGGAACCGGAAATAATTTCGGCAAAACCTATCGCCTGCAATAAAGCCGTAATGAACCGGCAGGCCGGCACCCCACAAATCATAAAATTATTGAACCCCATCGCTCGGGCTCCGTGCTGGCCCTGAGGCCAGAAACGAAACGATAGACCGGCGGAACGTTACGTTTTGCGGTTCGGTGCGCCATTGACGGAAAAATGATCGCCAGTCCGTCGAGGATGGCAACTGCTGTTCACAATCTTGTAGCGAAAATCCGTCGGTCTCCCGGACGATCAGGGTTGAGGTGCGCTGTACGGGAAGATACTCGATCCACGTGACGGGGACGTTGTGCAAGTGCCCGTCGCCTCCGAGAGTGAGAATGTGTTCAACACGCTCTTCTCCCCGGAAGCCGTACGCGGTAATATCGACCTCTGTACAGCCGTCACCGGCGCGGGTGTGGTGCGTTTTGAGGATGTTCTCGGTGATAGATTCAGAATGCTTAAAGGCCTCCTGACCGTGAAAGTTGGCGATGGCTTCGTATTCCCAAAACGAAGCTGTTCTGCCGGTCACGTCCTCGCAAATGTCAGCATGGGATCGATGCTGCTGGTAAAGAGGGATTGAAAGCAGCGGGGCGAGTCCAAAATACAAGGCGCGGAAGTAGGTGTTGCTGTAGGCATTGAACGACTCGCGAGCGGCGACGAGGTCGTGATTTTGAAAAATGGATGGATCGGCTGTGAAATCGGTGCCCGCGAGGTGGACGGGCATGATGATGTTAACTTTGCGGGATTTGACAAAAGTGAAGTCGTCACCGAAGCCGACAGTCTTGTCGTACAGAAGGTTTACCATCTGCTGCTGGGCGAGAGGTGTGAAAAGCAGTCGAAACTGGAGTTCGTCGTTGCGATCGGTGGCGTGGAAGAGCGCGTCGAATTGGCGGTTGGACATGATAGTGTAGGCGGAATGGTCTTCAAGTTTGCGGGAGAGTGCTTCAAGTTTTGCAACCGTGTGCTTCATGCGCCGTTTGTCGAGCAAGCCGTCGGCGGCGAAGAGGTCGGAAGGTGTACGGCTAAAGGTGAGGTCTGGGGCGGTCTCGTTGCCATAGACAATGAATTTATTGCTATTGTATTTCGGCGCGGGCTTATCGACGCTGGCATGCAGAGTCTGGATGCGCGTGACCCAGCGTGTCTGAGTGCGTCCGTCGGAAGCTGTGCAGTTTTCACACTCCTTCCAGAAGATGGTGAGCGAGCCGTGGTAGGTCTCCATGCTCATACGGAAGTCGAGCGTCTCGGCGAGGACAAAGGGATTCCCGTGGATATCGCCGCTCTGGGCGCAGATAACGGATTTGTCGTGGTTGAAGCAGTCGTCCCATCCACAGGCGTGGTGTAGTTCGTCGAGTCGTGCGCGGGAGAAGTAAGGGTCGAGCACTAGGTGCGGGACAGTCTTTTGGATGAGTCTGGCGATCATGCCCCAATCATAAAGACGGTTGAGCGGAGCGAGTTGCGTCCGGGCCTCCGCCATTTTTGCTTCCCGGCACTCGCTAAGAAACCGGCGGCGGTCGTCGAGTACACGGATGGTCGGATTCAACTTAGCGACGATGAGCGCAATGCCGCCTGCCGCAACAGCGGCGCAGACCGCAGCCCACAGGCCGTGGACACGCAACGGGAAATCCATATCCGGAGAGAGTCCCGGAAAAACAAAAAGCGCGAGAACTATGAACGCCGCTACTACAAGGATGATGACGAGCCTCCGTAGCGTTCGCCATTTAAAACGACTCGAATCTGCGGCAATGAGCTGCACGTCAAGTGCACGGATGGACGCAATGGTCGCGGTATTGGCCCTCTCGTCCACGCCGGAGCGTTTAATCAGCTCCTCAAAACAAGCGGCGGTGTTATCCGCGTGTTCCGCCTTGAGCTGGTCGCGGTACAAAGCCAACGGTTCATAATAAACATCATCGTTCAAAAGAACGTGCTCCTGGCCAGTGCCTTCGTTTCAGTCGAAGCCGTGAACGGGATGCGCGTGGTGTAGCCCGCACGGGCGGCCACGATCATCTTCGTCGGCCAGTTGAAGAGGTCTGAATTCCAGATATTGACGGTGTCGTTGTACAGCGTGCGCGCGGCAGTAATCTCTTTCTGTAGATAACTGTTTTGCCTCATGGCATCGACTATGGCCGCTTGCGCCTTAAGGTCGGGGTAAGCCTCAACCTGCGGAAAGAGTCGTCCGAAGGCTCGGTCGAGCTGCCCCGACACGATGTTGCGATCACTGTCGGCGTTCGCACCGCCTCGAAACGCGGCGACGGTTTTCATAACATCCTTATCTAGGTCGATGGCTTTCGCGACCAGCGGCACAACGTTCTGCAGGATCTGCACACGCTGTTCAATGAAGTTGTCAATCTGAGAGGCGTCGGCCTGAATTTTTTGCTGCAGTTTCTGGAAATAATTTCTCGCGCCGATCTTCATGAAGAGAAAAACGAGCCCGGGAAGAATGCCGAACACCCACAGCAGAATCTCAAAGAGAGCCGAGCCGAAGCCCACCTTCACGGGAATCAGCTTTTCGATAACATTGATATCGCGGCCATGCTGATTAACAGGCCCGCTCATTTCATCCAGTTGATTAGCCATTCTGTCACCTCCTAATTAAAAAAAATCCCCGCCGATTTAAATCAAGCCGCCAATTTTGAAAACCACCCAGATCACTACAACAAAGACGATAAAAAGAGAAAGCAGGCAAAGGATGGGTTTCCAGAATGTCCGGAGAAAACAGAACAGGGCCCTAATAGCCAGCGCGAAAATCACCGTAATGATCAAGAGTTGGACTGCTAAAGTCAGAATGATTTCTGTTTCCTTCGCGTTCACGTTACTTGACCCTTCGAACTTCGCAGAATTTTTCACCCGGCTGTTTGCGGGTCAGCACATAAACCCCAGAGACTGTGGATGAACCGTAACTTTGCTGCGCGAGCAATAAAACCGCATCCATAAACCCATCGCGGTTCACATCCGTAAACCCGCTGTCATAAATTTTAAAGCCGCTGTTAAAGTCACCGTCTACAGCGGAAACCATTCCGTTTGAAACAATCAGCTCGCCGATAAATATGCCATCGGTCAGCCGACAGGTCTCTTTATCCACCCGTTCGTAGCGGCGGGATCCCGGATCTGGAAAGTTGAACTCCAGATAGTTCCAATCGGGATGCTGTTTGCGGACAGACTCACAGTAATCCCAATACTCATCACTAAACACACACAATAGATGGAGATTCCACGGCAGGTCTTCGAGTGCTGCATTGGCAAAGTCGTACTGCGATACAAAGTCGTGCGCCGGAGACCGGTCGCCCTTCTTCATTGTTTTCGAAAACTCCGTTTGGGCTTCCTGTCCGCACCACGCATTCCATTCCATCTGGCACATATTTTCCGGGGACTTACATCCGGCGCACATGAGTAGCAGCGCGAGAGCAATGGATGATTTAAGATTCATGGCAAACTCCTTCCTCCCGCCACTGCTTAGGAAAATTCGCCTTTAAATAGGCGGCCTGATACGCAAGCACCGCCCGAGAAACAGCGTGTCCCTTATGTCCACAGACATTCAAAACCTGAATAAGATCATCCATACACGACGGTTGCTTCTGCTGAAGTGCAGCGCGAGTCTTCGCATCTTCGAGCAGAAAAACTCCCTCGGTGTCTCCGGCGCAGAGCCGTGCAAAGGTTTTTGCATCATTTTGCGGCAACGCGAACAGATTCGGCTTTGGGCCGCATCCAATCTCGATGAGGTCAAGAACCCGCTGGATGTGAGTCAAAACTCTCAGACTGAGAATATCTAAGGTCATGAAGCCAAGGTCTTCGATGTTTTGTTTTTCAAACTGAACCGCCGGCATGATAGAACCATTTGAGTTGGTCAACGGGACTGATTCAATCAATGGAATCCCGCTGATCACAAAAGCAGCAGCGTGTGTGTCAGCTTTGTAAGGCAGCCTGTCCAAAAGCGATGCGTGCCGCATGATTTCACGAGCCACAGGATCTGATTCACAGGCTTTTTTGAATCGAGCGCTCTCCTGGCGCGCTTGACGCAGCGCCATGGCTCTATCCGGAATCATTTCGGCAAAACGCTCGCAGTCCGCCTCCGGATACCCGAGCAACCTTCCTGTTTCGCGATATACAGCACGTGGAGTAAATCTTCTGAGAACCGTAATCTGGGCAACACGCCCGGGGTATTGATTTCGAAGGTATTCGATCACCTCACCACGTCGGTCATGGCAGAACTCCAGATCAAAATCGGGCTGAGAGAAACGGTTTGGACGGGCAGTCTGTTTATGAATTAAACCAAAATGAATAGGATCGATTTCTGTGATGCCCAGGACATAGGCCAGCAGTGACCCCGCTTCTTTGCCCCGCCCCGGCCCGACCGGAATACCCCTCGCTTTCGCCCAGCGGACGATATCCTGCACGATGAGAAAATAATCGACGAGCTTACTCTTTCTCGCCATAGCCAATTCGTAATTGAGCTTTTCGCTGGCCTTCTTGAACTCATCACCGCTTATCCGGTTACTATATCTTTTCTTAAGCCCCTCTCGGCCCAGAGACACGAGATAATCCTGTTTTTTGTCGCATCCAGGCGGGAGTGGGGATTCTGGAAAACCGCGCTCAATCTTTCCGCTCAGATTCACATTGCAGCGGCGGGCGATTTTGACTGTATTGGCTAAAGCCTCCGGAAGATCGGGAAAAAGCTCCCGCATTTCCTCCCCGCTCTTCATATAAAATTGATCACTGCAAGCCTCTGTCTGTTCGTACGAAAATTGCCCGTTTTGGAAAAGGTCTCTCAACAAGCCATACGCTTTATGATCGGACTGAGCGAGATAATGAACGTCGTTGGTCGCCACCAGAGGCAGACGGGCAATCCGGGCGACTTCTAAAAGATTCGGCTTGGCTTCTTTCTGTTCGCGAAACCCATGATCCTGAATTTCCAAAAAGAAATTTTTCGGTCCAAAAATCTCTGCATACTCTTTGGCCAGTTCTGTCGCCTTCTGGACTGATCCCTCTGCACAGTATTTAAAAATTGCGCCATCCCCTCCGGCTGATAATCCGATCAGACCTCGGCTGTACTGCCGGAGTTCACTTTTCTCAATACTCCGGAATCCGTCCAGATGACTGAGAGAAACCATCCGCATCAGATTGTGATAACCCTCCCGTGTTTCTGCGAGCAGCACCAGATTAGCATCACCCTCATCTTCAACCATCCGCACCTCACACCCGATAACCGGCTGGAGGCCGCATAAACGTCCACCTGAACGGGCCATTCTGTCGAACTCCAGAGCACCATAAAGCGCACTGTTATCAGTCATCGCAACAAACTCCTGCCCCATAGCGAGGGCGTAGGTCATAATCCCATTCAGATTACATGTGCTATCCCGAAAACTGTATTCCGTGTGCAGATGCAGGTGGCAGAAGGGTATTTTTTTCATGAGCGGTTCTCCTTTTTCTTTAATCTCTCCGTTTGATGGCTTCCATTTTGAGGCCGCCGCATTCAGAAAAAATAAATAAAATCCGCCCAGCTTGAACCGCTTGACTTGTAATGATTTAGAGCGCACCTTGCTGGCGATTAGATGGCGCTTAGGCACGAGTTAGGCACTGCGGGAGGTTTCCAAATGAAGCGAACCGGAACGTCTGAAAAAATAATCATCCGCCGTGATTTGACCAAACGGAAACCCCGTGAGGTTCAGGATGCAAAGGAACTGCCCCTGATCGCGAGAACCGTGAAACCCTTCCGGCTGGCGCTGAACCGCGACATTCTGAATTTGCCATCCGATGTGGCGCAAAAACAAGGGGCTCTGAACGCACTGAGGATATCGCCTGATTTCCTAGAATCGCATAAACGGCTGATGCAAAAAACCGAAGCGTATTTTTCCAGCATCTTGGATACGGAAGAAATCCCGCAAGACGAAGCCTTCCATGCGCTCGACGGAAAACAGACCGCCTTCAATGATCCGGCGATGCAACGGATTTTTAACACCCGCCTGATTCTTGAAAAAATCTACCTTCTCGCCGCTAAACCCGGCACCAAATTTACGAAAAATCTCATCCTTGAGCTGGAATCGATCCTGCAAACCGGACAGACGGACGGGAAAAAGGCGACTTCAAGGGACTACCGAAGCGGAGAAGTCTATATCACCGACGGAACCGATCAGATTGTTTACCAAGGCCCGCCGCCGGAGCAGGTAAAAGCCTTGATGCCCGTCTTCCTCGAATGGATGAACGCCCGGCCGCAGCACCACCCGCTGATTGACGCCGCGCTGGGGCAGCTTTATTTTCTGCATATTCATCCGCTCAGCGACTTTAACGGGTGCGTTGCCCGTGCGCTGACCCTGCTCTACCTGATGAAAAACGGCTTTGACTGTGTCCGGCTGTTTTCAATTTCCGAAGCAATATTCAACAGCCGTGCGGCCTACTATC
>CAZTEK010000085.1:0-6438 GCA_964612095.1 uncultured Verrucomicrobiota bacterium | reverse complement strand
CTTATCGTTAATAAGGAGCCCTTATGCCTGAAATGGAAATTTATAAAACCCTGCGTTTCGATGCCGCTCACCGCCTGACCGGCGTGCCGCCAACTCATAAATGCTCTTCGATGCATGGACACGGTTTCGAGATTGCGGTCTACCTGCGCGGCCCGGTTGATCCCAAAACCGGCTTCGTCATGGACTTCGGCGACCTTGCCAAAGCGTGTGAACCGGTTCTGAAACAGCTCGACCACGCAATTCTAAACGAAATTGACGGGCTGGAAAATCCGACCAGCGAAAACATGAGCGTTTGGATCTGGAACATCCTGAAACCGCAACTTCCCCTGCTCTCAAAAATCGTCATCAAAGAAACCGAAACCTCCGGATGCATCTATCGGGGATAAACCGGAAAGGCAGTTATGCTCAAACAGTTACTTAAAAAACTGTCTGCCCTGTGTGCCAAAAAATCTCCGTTTGATCCGGCGGTACTGAATGATCCTGCCGCACTCCGGACCGGATGGAACCCCGTCTGTAACGGCGGCGCTAATTTTCAAACCCACCGGCTCATAGCGGTTCATCCATACCGGATGGAGTTCCGTCCGACCGCCGGACTGCTGATATTTGGTGCGTTTTTCGTATTTATGGGAGCCTGCGCCTTTATTGTTCCGGCAGGCTTTGCCGTTAAAAGTCGTGCTCTTTCAGCAGGCCTGATTGCTATCAT
The DNA here is from genome assembly GCA_964612095.1 of uncultured Verrucomicrobiota bacterium. GTDB lineage: Bacteria > Verrucomicrobiota > Kiritimatiellia > Kiritimatiellales > Tichowtungiaceae > Tichowtungia. The sequence goes on along the minus strand of CAZTEK010000085.1, from coordinate 5,735 downwards.
GCCGATGGGGATCGGCTTGGTCTTTATGCTGATCGGCGTTGCGCTTATTCGCAACGGGATCGCCCCGATCATAATCGATAAAGAAGAAAAGACTGTCTGGAAAGGCCGAAAATCGCCGCGCGAAGTTTTCAACGTCAGCGAGCTGAAAGTTTACGCAGAAATCAAAAACATCCATGCATTGCAGTTGATTTCAGAACACTGCAGCGGAAGCAAAAGTTCGTACACCAGTTATGAGCTGAATCTGGTGCTCGAAGACAGCCGGCGCATCAATCTCGTTGATCACGGCAACCGGAAAAAACTGATCGCCGACGCGCAGATAGTGGCTGAATTTCTCGGCGTCCCGCTCTGGAACGCGCTGTAATGGAAAGATTCCGGAAGGATTGAAGAGATCTCTGTGCGATTAATCGCATGCGCTCACCAAAACCTTTGGAGTGCTCCGGCAAACAGAGTGCGACGGAGCTTTTTAGAGCGGCGTCGCGTTACACTTGCCGCCGCACTCCAGACTAAGACGCTATCGAATCCACGCGGACGCTGGAGCGGATGCCGCCGCGGGCGGTGAAGTCGCCGGTGACGATCAGGCGGCGCGGTTTGCAGACTTTCGTCAGGTCGGTGAAGATGCGGTTGGTGACGTCTTCGTAGAACGAGCCTTCGTTGCGGAATGAGAAGAGAAATAGTTTGAGCGATTTGCTCTCCACGCAGAGTTTGTTGGGAATGTATTCGATCTTGATGGTCGCGAAGTCCGGCTGACCGGTGATCGGGCAGAGCGAGGTGAATTCGGCTGTTTCAAAGGTGATCCAGTAGTCGCGCTGCGGATTGGAGTTTTTGAAGGTTTCCAGAATCGACGCATCCGGTTTCTTCGGATAGTTCTTTTCGCCCTTCTTCAACAACTTTAAACCATCTGTGTTACTCATAATGCCGTTCTCCAAAAAATTTCAACCGCTAATGCACGCGAATATACGCTAATGATGGCTTCGCCGACCAGCCTGCAATGATTCGTGTTCATTGGTGTTCATTGGCGTTCATTCGCGGTGAAAAAACTGACCAATTCGTCAAATCCGTTCCAGACCTGATTAGCGGTAAATTCGCCGGGATGGCCGATGCCGTAGGTGACGAAACCGCTTTTGACGCCCGCGTTGTGCGCGACTTCCAAGTCGGTGTGGTGGTCGCCGAGCATCCAGACATTGGAAGACTTCACGCCGGATTCTTCCATCAACGCCACAATGCCGTCCGGCGCGGGTTTAAGGTCCGGAACATCGCCACCGCCAATAATACGAAAAAATAGATTGCCCACACCGAGGTGGTTAAGGATCACTCGCGATGGATCGCCGGGCTTATTGCTGAGCACCGCCAGTGTATGGCCAGATTCGGCCAGTTTTTTCAACCCTTCGGCGACACCCGGATAAAGCACCGTTTCGTCGAGCATATGCTCAGCATAAAACTTTTTATCGAGCGCCAGTGCCTCATCAATGCTTACATCCACGCCTTGCAACGAGCGCTCGACCAGCTTGCGGATTCCGTCGCCGACATAACTTTCGACGATCTCCACGCCGATCGGTGACAAGCCGTAATGCGCCCGCATGAGGTTAATACCGGTCGTTAAATCAGCCCTCGTATCCGCCAGTGTTCCATCCAAATCAAAAATGAGCAGTTGTTTTTCCATAAGGCGGGCGATTAAAGCCTATCTGACGCCAGTTTTCAGGACTATTTTATTTAAAACTACGCCCATTAGACTTGAAAAGATAAATTAATTAATTAATCTTCAAGACGTTATGTTTATTGAAGTAAAAACTTTTCAACAAATCAAGGTCGTCGCCCGTCTCGCGAAAGAGATCTGGCTGGATCATTATTCTCCAGTCATCGGAAAGGAGCAGACCGAATATATGATAGAAAAGTTTCAATCTGCTTATGCAATTACCCGCCAAATGCAATCGGAGAATCATGTCTATTTTCTGATTGAACATGAAGGCCGACCTTCTGGTTATTTTGCAGTCCATCCTCGGCAGGAGGATTTATTTGTAAGCAAATTCTACGTTAAACGTCATCTACACGACAACGGACGGGGTCGGTCGGCTATTCATTTTACCGAGCAGTTGGCCTGCAAAATGGGCAAATCAACTGTCACACTTACCGTCCACAAGCATCATAGCGATTCCATCGCCGCCTACAGTCGTTACGGATTCCGTATCGTAGATGCCATTGAAAGCGATATTGGCAATGGTTTTGTAATGAAAAATTACATCCTGAGTAAGCCCTGCAACGGTCTGGGTTAAAATAAGATATCCGATAATGAATTAAAATCCGGCGCTGTCCAGTTGGCTCCATTGGCCATTAAAACTTCGGCAGGAAAGCTGGAGGTGATTCCGACACAGCGCATTCCAGCGGCCTTCGCGGCCTGAACGCCATTCACCGCATCTTCAAAGACGATGCATTCATCCGGAGCGAATCCGAGAAGTTGGGCAGCTTTTAAAAAAATATCCGGTGCCGGTTTTTTATTCTCAATCTGACTGCCAGTCACCCGTGCAGCAAATAAACTGTCCGGCACGCCGATCGCCGCTAGATTAATTTCCACTTTGACAAGATCGGCGCTAGTGGCGACCGCCAAACGCAATCCTTTTTCGGATGCAGCATGAAGAAACCGGATCACACCCGGAATCGGTTTCAGCTCATTCTGGGCGATCTCCCCGTACAGCCGGTACGCCTCTTCTTTGTCCGACGGCATGTTTAATGAAACGCCGTATTTCGTCGCAACTCCGCCAAGATAGCGGTCTTCTCCAGTACCAACAAACGGAACAAAATCTGCCGGAAAAACCGTCACTCCATGCCGTTCCTTGAACATCCGGCAGCCGGCGGCGGCCATGATTTCCTCAGAGTCGCACAGCACGCCGTCCATATCAAAAATGAAGGCTTTAACCACGAGCGGTTCCTTTTTTATAAAACGGAAGCTCAACGACCTTGGCAGGAAACATTTTCCCGCGGATTTCAACTTCAAGGGTATTGCCGACCGCAGAGACATCCGCTTTCACAAACCCCAGCGCAACGGCTTTTCCAAGGCTTGGAGAAACCGACCCACTGGTGACGAGGCCGATGTCCAATCCTTGGAAAAATATTTTGTCGTGGGAACGGGCAGCTCGTTTGCTGTCGAATTCCAGTGCGACCAAAAATTCATGAGAATTCGCCAAATCGCGCTGAACCGCCGTTTCACCGATAAATCCACCCTCTTTACGGATAAACCCGCCTCGGCTGGTGGCAACCGGTGTGCGGTCCAGCGACAGCTCGTGGCCATAAAGCGAATAGCCCATTTCGAGGCGAAGCGTATCGCGCGCGCCAAGACCGATCGGCTTAATGTTCGGATTGGCGAGCAGTGCACGCCAGACACGAACGGCTTCGGAAGCCGGGAAATACAGTTCATAGCCCCAGTCGCCGGTGTAGCCGGTACGGCTGACGAACATGGTCGTTTCCAAGCATTGGAAATTTTCGGCGCGGAAATATCCAAGGGTCGGAAGTTTCTTTCCGATAACCGCTTCGACTTCGGCGCGCGCGGTCGGGCCTTGCACGTCGAGCTTGGCCAGATAGTCAGACCAGTCGTTGAACATGGTGTCCGAAGAAAGATGCTGTTGAATCCATGCCGCGTCACTATCCAGCGTGGCTGCGTTGACAACAAGCATGTAGCGCTCTTCGCCAAGGCGATAACAGGTGAGATCGTCAATCACGCCGCCCTGTTCATTGAGCATAAAGCCATAGCGACATTGACCTATGGCGAGCGTAGAAACCTTCATCGTTAATAGTCGTTCAAGATCGGCAACAACGGTCGGGCCGGTCAGTTCAAACTCGCCCATATGACAAATATCGAACAGGCCTGTTTGGGTGCGAGTATGTTCGTGTTCAGCTAAAATTCCTTCGTACTGAATCGGCATATCCCAGCCGCCGAATTCAGCCATCCGGGCACCCAGCGCGATGTGTTCTTTATGCAACGGTGTAATTTTCAAAACTGCTTAAGCTCCTTCCATGTGTATCGTGGCACACCTTCAACAACCCGGCCCGCGCCATTCTCAATCATCACCACAGCGCAACCCGCTGCTTGTGCAGCCGCCACGCCCGCTGGACTGTCTTCAAAAACCATCACATCTTCCGGCTTCAATTTCAGATTCTTTAGCGTCAGCTCATACATTTCCGGGTCGGGCTTTCGCTGGATCACGTCATCAGAGGTAATAACCGATTCAAAGACGTCAATCAGGTTGGAATCGACTAACGCCCGCTTCACAAAATGCCGCGGCGAATTACTGGCTAGCGCCAGGCGCATGCATTTTTTCCATTTTTCAATAAAACCGTCAGCACCGGGCAATACTTCGGCCTTAAAATTCCGATCCACATGCACACGTTTATGAGCCAGCACCGCACTCGGATCAAGCTCCAGCCCATGCCTCGCCGCAAGAATCGGCGTGAAAATGTTCGTGTGGCCCTCAAAAAATTCGCGCCGTTCAGCGGGCGTTAACTGATAGCCGCTCAAGGTCTCCACCGCGTGCGAAAATCCGTCGGCATGATATTTCTCGGAATTGATCAACGTTCCGTCGAGGTCAAAAATGAAGGCTTTATATTCGTCTAAGTAGGTTTTCATACAGCCGATTAATTTCCCGTATAAAACTTCCGCTGGAAAGAATCTTTTGAGAGATTATTTGTCATGTTTGAAAAAACCTCAAAACGAAACCTTTTCGCAAGCGTTTTTGCACTCCTAACCGTCGGTTCGATGGCCTTGTTCTATAATCTATATGAACCATGGCAGGCAATCGGTTCTGAACTTATTCCAGACGGCAGCTTCAGTTCACCCTCCGCGACCAACGTGTTCGGCGGCTGGAGCGATTTAACCCAATTAGTGCCGGACGGCGGATTCAATGGTTCTCCGGGTGTCGTGCTGGCGGCCACACCAAAACGGAAAGGCACCTTGCGTTTCACCGTTTACAACCTAACCAACATACCGGCGTTTCGTGTATCACTTAGAGCCACTGCATATGGAGTTACCCAGGGCAAAGAAGGCTATAATGTCCCCAAGGCTGTTTTCTACTATCGCGACACCAACAGCAAGAGCCTGTACAAGCTGCACCACGGAGTCGTAAACATCCCAAAAGATACCAAGTGGCAATACTACAAAGATTTTTTTCCAGTTCCAAAAGACACAATCGACGCCCGCTTTCACATCGAAAATGACGGAATCGCAGGTGTCATGCAGGTTGATGACCTTTCGGTAATTCCGGTTAAACCGCGCCGCCTTGCGCCACTATGGAAACTAATCTTCGGCACGCTATGGTTCGCTGCTTTTGTCTTATGCCTGTCTGTATTGCGGCCATGGACTCGCCGCTACGGATTTATGATCATGGCCACCCTGTTCTTGATCATAGTCGGCATCATACTCCCGGGAAAACCACTCGACGACGCCATTGAAAAAACAGCGCACTCTATAAAAAAAATGATCCCCAAGCCCGTTGAAATCGTGTCGCATCCCGCAGAACCGTCTGTCGAAGGCAGACCAATAAAACTGAAAGAAGAAGTTGTTGTCGCCGATAAAAGCACCGCCACGGAACGAACCCATGTGGTCGGTCATTTTATGCTTTTTAGTCTGCTGGCCTTCCTTTCCGCCTTATCGTGGATTACCGCACCGTCATCGTTCAAACGTGCCGTAGCGGTACTAGCCGGACTCATTTTCTTTGCCACAGCCACTGAAGTGCTGCAATTTATTCCGC
>CAZTEK010000084.1:3368-6468 GCA_964612095.1 uncultured Verrucomicrobiota bacterium | reverse complement strand
GTGGATGGCGAACTGCTGAAAGCGGAAGGGTTGTCTGTCCGAGAAATTTATTCCGGTTGCGTCTGTTGTAGCCTCCGACACGATCTGATTCATACGCTGCTGGAGTTGGAACGAGAGGTGAAGCCAGATATCGTTTTCCTGGAGCCATCCGGCGTCGCCGGGCCCAAACAGATTCAGCATTGTCTGTGCGGATATAGCGGTGAGATTGAAAAGACGGTTATGATTGCGGTGGTCGATGCCAAGCGGTTACCGGCTATCCGTGACTTTTCCATTCCACTGGTTCATGACGGAATCGAAATTGCTGATCTAGTGGCGATCAATAAAGCCGACTTGGTCTCACCGGAGCAGCTTCACGAACTTCAGCGGCGCTTGAAGGAAATTAACCCAGTCGCCGAAATGCTGTGTATTTCGGCACAGCAGGGGACGAACGTAGATTTATTGATCTCAAAAATCACGGCGCTTGCCGATCAAGGTGAAACAGAAAAACCATCCGTCGAGCTGTCTACTGAAAATGATCTACCGAAGGCTTCTATTTTTGCATCGTCTGTGACGGTAGAATCTCCGAATGCAGACGCCATCCGATTGATTGGGCAGTTTCTGCAAGAGCTTTCTCAACAGTTGAACCCTGCCGACGGCATTTTGATCGGGCATCTCAAAGCCATTGTCAAAACCGAGCCAACCGGCTATGCGGTGTTCAGTGTAACTGCACATGAACAGCCGCCGGTTCAGAAGGGCCGTTTGCCTGCCGGCCCGTTCGGAAGGCTGACTTTGACGGTAAATGCCATTATTTACGGCATGAGTGAAGGACCATTCAAACGTCTTTGTCTGGCACGGTTCAGGGCTCTGGTCAAAAAACTTGAGGAACAATAATATGCCGCGTTGCCCCGGACAGGATATGCGTTACTGGACGGCGAAAGATATTTTTGATGTTAATTGTCCGTATTGCGATAACTCCATTGAATTTTGGAAAGACGAACCGTTCCGCCTCTGTCGCGTCTGTCAAAAAGAAGTGCGTAACCCGCGCATCGATCTCGGCTGTGCCAAGTGGTGTAAATTCGGAAGTCAGTGTTTAGGTCGTTCGGCTGATGAGCAATTAGTGGCTGCGCCGGTGATTGAAAAACTCAAAGCGCAATTGAAAATTCAGCTGGAGACGCAACCGGCCCGGTATGAAATGGCGATGGAAATTTACCGGATCGCCAACTTGTTGCTGACCTCTGAAGGCGGAGATCCGTGCCGCGTGAAAACCGGCGCACTGCTGGTCGCTCTGTTGCAAAATGAAAACCAGCCCAGTGATGTTGCGCGCCGGATGCTTCAGTCGACGATTCTTCCTATGGAGGAACAGGAGGCGGTATGCCGATTGCTCACGCAAGTTTTGTCGCATGAAAAGACACTAACATTGGATGCGTCCGTAGTAAGTGACGCGCTGATTCTTGCTGGGGCGGATTTTAAGGTGGAGCCTGAATCTGTAGGTCTGATCACCGCCGGTGCCAAAATGATCTACGCACTGCAATTTAGTAAAAAAGCAATAAAGTCACATTTATAGACTGTTTTTAGCTTATTTTTACGATGTTTAGGCAAGATCGTCATATTTTTACAAAATGCATTCTATTCCGTAAGGGTATATCTGTGTAAGCTCTTTCCATTGAATTTTGGATCCCAAACGAACAAATGGAGATAAAATTATGACTGGAAAAGAACTGCTTCTTAATGCGCTTAAAGGCAAAAAAACTTCACGTCCGGCCTGGCTTCCCTTTGTTGGATGCCATGGAGGATTTCTCATTGGTAAAACAGCAACGGACTATCTTCAATCAGCCGATTTGCTGGTTGCTGGTTTGAAAAAAGCAAAAGAACTTTACCGTCCTGACGGTTTGCCAGTGATGTTCGATTTGCAGGTAGAAGCCGAAATTCTTGGCTGCCGTCTGCATTGGGCCGACGAAGTTCCCCCTGCCGTAGTCAGCCACCCGCTGGCTGAAGGTAAAAAGATTTCTGACCTGCCAGTACTGGATGAAACCAAAGGACGCTTTCCAATCATTATCCAAGCCTTGGAAACACTGAAAAAAGATATTGGAAGTGATACTGCGCTCTACGGCCTGATCTGCGGCCCATTTACGTTGGCGCTGCATTTGCTCGGCAACGAAATTTTTCTCGATATGTATGATGATGAAGACAAGGTGCTCGCCGTCATCGATTACTGCGCCGAAGTTTGTATCAAGTCGGCAGATATCTATCTCAAGCATGGTGCTGATGTAATAGCCGTCGTCGATCCGATGACCAGTCAAATTTCTCCAGATCACTTTACACAATTCGTCACACCCGCTATGAATCGAGTATATGACCATATTCGCAAGGCTGGCGGACTATCATCTATTTTTGTTTGCGGCGATGTGACCCGCAACCTTGAGGTGATGGTAAAAACCACGGCGGACTGCATTTCGGTAGATGAGCAGATTGATATGGCAAAACTGCGCCAGCTTTGTTCGGATGAAAACAAATCATTTGGCGGAAACATCAAGCTGACAGCGGTGCTATTACTGGGTGATGAAGATGATGCCAAAATGGAAACGCTCGATATCATGCAAAAGAGCGGCTCCAAAGGTTTTATTCTGGCTCCGGGGTGCGACCTGCCATATGCCGTGCCAGTAAAAAATCTTCAAGCTGTTGCCGATATGGTACACGATGAATACAAACGGGAATCAGCAAAAACACTGACTGCCAAAAAAGCAGATGCTTTTGATGATATCAAACTGCCTGACTACAAAATGGCCAACACGGTGTTAATTGATGTGATCACGCTTGATTCAACTTCCTGCGCACCTTGTCAGTACATGATGGAAGCCGTACAAAAGGCTGCTGAAGCCGCCAGCCCGATCTGCTACATCAACGAGCATAAGATCAAAGTGCGTACTGGTATTGGCATGATGGTGAAGCTCGGCGTGAAAAACTTGCCGACCATCTGTATCAACGGCGAAGTTAAATTTGCCTCGATCATTCCCGACCAGAAAACACTGGTTGCGGCGATTGAAGAAGCTGCGGGAAAGTAAAGCGAGAGTCGAAGGTCTGAAGGTCACAGGTCGAATGTCAGTTTAAACCTTGGACTTTC
>CAZTEK010000084.1:0-3268 GCA_964612095.1 uncultured Verrucomicrobiota bacterium | reverse complement strand
CTGATCAACGAGTTTTCCGCGCACGATGTCGATGGCGCGGTCGTGTCGGCGGAAAATCCGAATGTAGTTTCCATTCCCGGCGGCAGCATTTTCTGTAAATGCTTGATCACTGAATTTATCGGCCAGCTTAAAAATGTGGCAGAGCATTGGCCCGATGCCATCGGCGTGGTGATTGAAGCCAGCGGCATGGCCAATCCTAAAGTAATGGAGCAGATGCTGGCCGAAACGGGTCTGGATAAACTTTACCGGCTGGCGACAGTAGTCAGCGTGATCGACCCGAACAGTTTTCTTAAACTACGGCATACCTTGCCGAATATCATTTCGCAGATCGAAGCCTCGGATGTTGTGCTGATCAATAAAACGGATCGTAATGCGCCGGAAAAAATTGCGGAAGCCGACACGCTTGTGCGGAAAATTAATCCCGCAGCGGAACGGATTCAGACGGTTCGCTGTGAAACGGACATTGATCTGTTTGCTGAACATGCTCCGCGCGGATTGCAGGGTGAATACGCCAAATGCCGCGATCCAAATTATGCCACGTTTGTCACCGATCAGCCGTTTAACGGGACTACGCTTGCTGCGCTTGTTCTGGCGCATGCCGATGATATATATCGTGTTAAAGGGACGCTTTCGGGTGAGTTTTTCGACTACTCGACCGCTGGTGTTATTCGAACACCACAATCCAGTACCGGTTCGAAATTGGCTTGGATCGTGAAAGGCGGTGCGGAAGAAAAAATCAGCGCCTCGCTGAAGACACTTTTGAATGTTTCCAAGAGTTGACGATATTTTCCTTCAATCCATCATTCGTCGTTTTGGAACCAGTACGTTGTACGGTTGGCTATTTTAACCAGCGAGAGCATAACTGGCACTTCAACCAGAACGCCGACAATAGTCGCCAGCACCACCGGCGATGAAGTGCCGAACAGTGAGATAGCAACAGCCACTGAAAGTTCGAAAAAGTTGGAGGCTCCAATCATTCCGGCCGGTGCCGCAATGTTATGCGGAAGCTTTAGTTTTTTAGCCGCCAAGTAAGCGATAAAGAAAATCAGATACGTTTGAATGATTAGCGGCACGGCAATCAAAACGATGTGTAAGGGATTCTTTAGAATGACTTCGCCCTGAAAGGAGAAGATCAGCACGAGCGTCAGCAATAGACCGCCAATGGTCATGCGGCTGAACTTAGGAAGGAAGGTGGCGTTTAAGTAATCCAGTCCTTTGGTTTTAATTACATGCATCCGGGTCAATACGCCGCCCACCAGTGGAATCACGACAAAAAGTCCGACTGATAAAAACAAGGTGTCCCACGGAATTTTGATTCCGCCTACGCCGAGCAGTAGAGCGACAATCGGGGCGAAGGCGGGCAGGATGATCAAATCATTGGTTGCAACTTGCACCACAGTATAGGCCGGATTCCCTCTGGTCAGATGGCTCCAGACAAACACCATGGCCGTGCAGGGCGCGGCACCCAGCAGAATGGCTCCGGCCAGATAATCCTTAGCCAGTTCAGCGGGGATCCATGCTTTAAAAACTACATAGAAAAAAAACGCGGCGATACCAAACATGGTAAAAGGCTTAATCAACCAATTGGAGACCCATGTGACATACAGCCCTTTTGGATTTTTACCGACATTTTTGATACTGGCGAAATCCACCTTCATCATCATGGGCCAGATCATCAGCCAAATGAGCACGGCGATGGGAATCGAGACCTTCGCGTATTCGAAACGCCCCAGTACCGCAGGTATGCTTGGTAGAAATTTTCCGATAAGTACGCCGGTCACCATGCACAAAATCACCCAGACGGTCAGGTATTTGTCAAAGAAACTGATTTGCAGTTTTCGTTTTTCGCTCATATTTAACTCCGGTATTTTTTGATACATGTTTTGATTTTTTCGACCTCTGGAACATCATGAAATTTCGTTTTTATCCCACGGATGGCAAAGCCGTCCCACAGATGAAGATCGGGGAAGTGAAAGGCCGGAAATCTGAGCATTCTGTTTTCCGAAGTTCACAGCGATTCCCCAGGGAACATTTAGGCATTTCATGAATGATAAGCCGCGACTGGTGTTGAACTGATTGGAGTCAAACAGAGCGGTAAAAACAAGCAACAGACGGGTTTCAATTAAAATGCAGTCGAAGGGAGTTTCTCCTAAAAGATTTCCTTGAAATGTGGAGATACCCTTCGGCGACGATGTGAAATGGTATCCCTGTTTTTGCAAACCGAACTGGATTAGTTTTTCTGTCACCTCTGTTCCATAACCTGTCTGATGAGTTTTGTATATGGTCTGAAGAATATCTCTGACCTTAAGGCCAAGAACTCTATCATCTCCGGCGATGTGATCATTCCAGAGTTGCCAATCTTCTGTGCATCCATAAGAAGGGGGATCAAAGATTATGCGTTCGATATGAGCACGATCCAGCCCCATGTTAACCAGAAGACCCAGTTTGTCGTTACGTCGTTTCAGATAATTGAATATTTGAACGCGTTCGGGATCTTGCAGTCGGCGCGGTACAGCTTTCAGTTCGATGGTTATTTTATTCCAGACGACAAAGTCGGGATAAAGAGTATGAGCTGTTTCACCATCAAACAGAAGTGGATGGGGTTCTTTGCTGGCGAACGGAATCCCTTCCTTTTGAAACCATAGAGTTAGTGCCTTGTGATAAACCACTTCATGACGGCCCAGGCCGACTTCATTTTGGACTTCGAATAGTCCTTTCCGTATCAATGACGTCTGATCTTCATAAATCATTCTCTCTCCCCATATCCGTGGGACGGCTTTGCCATCCGTGGGACTGCTTTGCTATCCGTGGGACATTTTTATGACGCGTTTTCTTCCAGATTGCCGGGCAGTTGTTCCACAAAGGCTTTGATTTCATCGCGCACTCGGCGGTAGCAGTTTAGTTTTTCCTCTTCGCCGGTCACCTGTGTGGCGAGCTTTGGCGGATCGTCAAACCCGACGTGGACGACTTTTGCTTTTCCTGGAAAGAGTGGGCAATGTTCATTCGCGTGGCCGCAGACGGTGATGACGTAGTCGAATGGGATGTGAAGAAGATCAGCGACGTTTTCCGATTTGTGTCCGGAAATATCCACACCCGCCTCAGCCATCACTTGAACAGCGCTCGGATTAAGTCCATGCGTTTCAATGCCCGCCGAATACGCTTCGAGTTCGTCGCTTTTCAGCGCCCGCGCCCAGCCTTCAGCCATTTGGCTCCGGCAGGAATTGCCGGTGCAAAGAAAGAGGATTTTTAGTTTTTTCATGATCAGTTC
>CAZTEK010000083.1:0-6497 GCA_964612095.1 uncultured Verrucomicrobiota bacterium | reverse complement strand
GAGCTGAGGACACTCCTGCGCGAAAAACGCTTCCAGCGCTCCGGCAAAGGTCTTGTGGAGCATCGGGTTGTAGGTTGCCTGAAGATGGGTTTGCTGCTTTTTCACGGCTTCCTCCATCCGTTTTGCGCATTCGCGCTGTGCGAAGGCCCCCCTTTTTGGAAGTCCTGCGTTTCGTAGTACTTCCCGCCGATGATCTCTATTTCCTGCACCCTCCGATGAAACTCCGGACGGTGCCGGTGTTCGTTAAAAACCTCCTGATAGGTTTTCACACCGGCCACGGATATTCCCATGGTCATGGCCATCGAGAAGCGGTCGAACCCTTTTTCCTCAAGGAATGCCACGCGGGCAAAGGTCTGCAGATAACGCTCGACCGCCGTCAGGGAATGGTTGATCCGGCGGGCGACCTCGACGGGCTCCAAGCCGTCCACCCAATGCCGGACGGCCATGCCGCGATGAGTCACGCCGGGGCCGATATCCTTCTGCTGCCCGCGTGTGGCCACCACGATACCTCTTTGGCGGAAATCTCTGATATCTCTGCGAATGGTGCGCACATCACAAAACATCAGGCGAGCCAGATCCTCCTGCGTCAGCAGTCCGCCTTGCTCGCGGGCTTCCTCGGTCCATCTCAGAATACAATGGCGGCGGAGTCCGTTGGCCCCTTGCTGACCGAGGATTTTGATATCCTCCGGCTCCTGAATCGTCAGTACCACACGGGCCAGACGGCATTCGCGCAACGGCTTGCCTGCTCCTTCGGAGGCCTCGGCACATTCATAAAACATCTGCCCGCTGCGCAGCGGGTTATCCTGAGGTTCGGTAAAGAAAACCTCTTTGACCGCCTCAACGAGGGTTTCAGCTTCCCACGGGCTCAGACCCGTCCCTTCAACGGCCAGCTTAACCATCCGCTGTTCCTGTGTTTTTATACTGAGACGGCGGGCTTGCTCCGCCTGAGCATTATCCGTACGTTTGATCATGTGGATGTCCTTTCTTTGTTGGTTTTGCACCCCGCATAATAGCGGGTCCAACGGGAGGACATCCACCCCTTGCAGAACACCTGCCCTTATTTCCGATTAGGGCACCGGACAGGTGCCCTAATCGGAAATAGTTTACAAAGCCATCCCGCTCGGTGTCCATAACTCAGCTGTGAACCATCCGGAGAACAGGTTCGCATCGCTGTAAAGAATGGCACCATTCTGGATAACCTGACCGGAGAAACGGTTCGTATTGCCATCCAGTCGCACCGACCATTCTAGGGCTCTTCCCCAAAGACGGGAGCAAAGACCGTTTTTTAACCACACAAACCCATCACCTGCTAAGCGGCAATTAAAAAACGAGAGAGAATACCGCCTCAAGCTTGTCCAAAATCAGTTTTTGAGGCTAACTATGTGCCTCGCAACGAAAGGGATTTTCTGATGAAGGTACTGGTGATTGGAAACGGCGGACGGGAACACGCGCTCTGCTGGAAACTGAAGAATGATTCGCGCAAGCCGGAGCTTTTCTGTGCGCCGGGTAACGCCGGTACCGCCCAGCTCGGCACAAACCTCGCCATTTCCGCCACCGATGTCGCCGGTATCGTCGCCTGGGCCAAAGCCAATAAACCCGACCTGACCGTAATCGGTCCCGAAGCGCCGCTCTGCGCCGGTCTGGCCGACGCGCTGGAATCCGCCGGTTTCCGTGTATTCGGTCCGCGCAAAGCCGCCGCCGAACTGGAAGGCAGTAAAAAATTCGCCAAGGAAATTATGCAGGCCGCCGGAGTTCCGACCGCCGCCTGCGCCGTTTTCACCGACGCCGAGAAAGCCTGCGCCTACGTCCGCCAGCGCGGCGCGCCAATTGTTATCAAAGCCGACGGCCTCGCCGCCGGTAAAGGTGTAACCGTCGCCGAAACCGTCGAGCAGGCCGAAGACGCCATTAAAGATGCACTCGGCGGAGCGTTCGGCGACGCCGGCAGCCGCGTCGTCATCGAAGATTTTCTGATCGGCGAGGAAGCGTCGATTCTCGCGCTGATCGACGGCGAGCACGTCGTACTGCTCGCTTCGTCGCAGGATCACAAGCGGGTGTTCGACGGCGACCAAGGCCCGAACACCGGCGGCATGGGCGCTTACTCGCCCGCGCCGGTCGCCACCGACGCCGTGCTCGATATCGTCCGCACCGAAGTGTACGGCCGCACGCTGGCCGAACTGAAAAAGCGCGGCATCACCTACAAAGGCGTGCTCTACGCCGGGCTGATGATTGATAACGGCAAGCCGAGCGTGGTCGAGTTCAACTGCCGCTTCGGCGATCCCGAAACGCAGGCGGTTCTCGCCCGCTGGGACGGCGATATCATTCCCGCGCTCGAAGCCTGTATCGACGGCACGCTTTCCGACGATTTGATCCGCTGGAAAAAAGAGCAGTCCGTCTGCGTCGTCATGGCGGCAGGCGGCTATCCCGGCGACTATCAAAAAGGTGACGAAATTTCCGGTCTCGACGCAGCGGCGGAACATGCCGTCGTTTTCCACGCAGGCACCGCGCTCAAGGATGCTAAGGTCGTCACCGCCGGAGGCCGCGTACTCGGCGTCACCGGCATCGGCAAAGATTTGCGCGCCGCCGTCGACAACGCCTACGCCGCCGTGAAAAAAATCTCGTGGAAGGACTCCTTCTACCGGAAAGATATTGCCTACCGGGCGCTCAAATAACTGCAAAATTGAAGCTCTGAAAGCTGCTCTTTATCGAGCGGCATTGCAGTCTTTGAGAATAAACTCTGTGAGCCGTCGTTCAAATGCCTTGAAGGATGACATGGCGGGATCGTCAGAAAAATACTGTACCGGAAAAGGAGCCAGCGGCGTCTGAGAATGCACAAGCGCAGCGGTTGCCTGACGGTGATTTTGATAAAGGTAGCTGACGACGGTCCATGCTTCGGCATATGCACGGCCGTCCTGATAGGCGGGGCGCGATGATGAAAGTGTATTTTTCAGATTGAAGCCGCCTCTTTTCTTCGCTAGGTGACAGGCCAGCGCCTCCCGTTTTGAACTTTTTTCCGGCTGCAAATTTTCGTCTGTACCGGATTCAAACAGGCAGGAAACTCCTTCATCCATCCAGAACGGCGGAGTCTCCCGAAGACAGCGCTGCAGGCTGTAATGGGCGGCCTCGTGGCGTAACACAGTCCAGAACCGGGGATCCTGGGGATCTCCTGCCAGAACGATGCTGTTAAGATCCGGCCGGAAAAGTCCTGCCGCCTGTCTGTTTTTTTCCAACCTCAGGATTTCTCTGCCCATCGGTTCATCGGGAGAATAAACCAAAAGCTTCACCGCAGGACAGGGCTTCTCTTCTCCCAGCCATGCGCCGACGGCCTGAAGGATAGAATCCGCCTCCTGTATGATTTTCTGCTGAGGATATCCGTCCGGGGCCCGGCACAGCTCGATTCTTTCCGAGGAGAGAAGCGGGGAAGCATCCTGCCCGGCAGAAGACCAGTCTGTCTGCATCGGCGGTGCAGTCCGGCAGCCGACCAACAACAGCCCGGCAGCAATGGCAAGGATCTCTTTAGTTACCCGGTATTTGATCGCATTTTTCAAAATATGCTTCCCGATATTTCAGACAGACCTTTGTAAGAAGTGCGGCCTTCTCTGCCGGCGTCAGACCCTCCACCCTGCCGCGGAGCTGAAGGCGGCTCCACATGCTTTTTACATCTGCGCTGAATCCCTCCGCAGACTTCGAATAGGCAAGAGCGGTCAGTGCATCCGGTGTTTTAAATGCGTGCTTCAGAATCCAGCTGGCAGGCCATGAAACGGGCGTTGGCATCAAGCGCCACCCTTCGTCATAAAAGGAAAAAAAATTGCGGGCAATACCGACATCCAGCCATTTGCGATCCTCAGATGCACGAGGATTATACCACGTAAGAATCTTCACATAATTGGTGTTCTGTTCGATGCTTTGGGGAAGAACAATCGTGGCGACATTTCGACGGAAGACTTTCGAAAAGTGTTCCCCCGCCGCTCCCACTGCCCGCGGGTCTGCTTCCGCAAAAAACGGGGCGGGCTGTCCGGCCTCACGCACCATTTCGTTGACAAATCCGGCGCAATAAAACTTATCGCGGCGACCGGGAATATCCTGCATCTCATAGTCAAACCCGGCCCGGACGATTGCCGGATCATGGCACCAACGGCCGGCAACATCGGCAATCTTTTTCCGGTCAGAAGCGGAGGCCTGCAGCCGGTACACAGAGAGGTCGGCAAAAGAACTCAGAGTCTCCTTCAGCGAACGCGGATGGACTCCTCCGGAAGATACGCCGCCGATCATCCATTCGGATTTCTCTTTAAATGTCACCTCGGCATGACTGTAGGGCACCTCCGGGAAGCTCCGCCCGCCGCCGGTTGAAAAAAGCCATCCCGGCAGTCCCCCGGAAAAAGTCAGCACAATATCCCCTTCTTCCAGCCGGTCCAACAGCTCCGTTTGTACGGAATGAGAAGTCCGCAACGCTTTCTCCGGACCGGAAACGCAGCCTGACAAAAGGATCAGAAAAAAAAGATAGATCGCCGCACGGGCAATCTGTCTTACAGAAACAGAGCGATTTCGCACAACTACCACGCGCGGGTCAACTCAACGGCAACGCCGTTATTGTTGTTTCCATCAACTGACTGTGAGAGAGCAAGCGAAGCTCCCCACACATCGCCCCGGTATCCAACCGGCGTCAGATGCACATCGGTAAAACGATCTCCTTCGCTGCTCGACACGTTTTCGAAGTAGCTGTGCTGCACGCCAACAGATATATAGAATTTCCGGCCGATCGGGAGCGTATAATTGGCAATCAGTTCGGGCGTATTAATATAATCGTCGCCGGACACCTCGTTCTCGCCGCTTAGATTGCGGCTGTGATTGAACGTACAAGCCGTGGAGAAAAGGCCGATAGAAGTCATACGGTTTACAGCAACCCCGGCACCCGGCATAACCTGCCACTGATCATCGCCACTGTCGCGGCTAAGATAAGAGACATCCAGAAGGCCGTAAACGCTCAGATTAACCAGATGCTCCCGCTGAGACAGCAGCTGATAGCCCGACATCAGCAACAAGCCGTAGGTTTCGCTGTCCAAGCCCCTGAATACGCCATTTCCGTCACTCAAGCTGTAGCGAAGCTGGGTTGAGAATGACAGCTTTTCTTTCCGGGCGCGAAACCCTCCCCTGACAGTATATACATCTGAATCCATCTCTACTGTGGCAGGAGTGATGCGATAGTTCACATGATCCCGCGAAACAGAACTGAAAAAGCTGCGATCCCATTCCGGAAGACCCGACTCAGAATAAAAACACGCTCCGCCGGAGCCGGAGCAGGGGCAGGCGAGCATTACATTTCTAACTACTTTACCAATGAAATCCATCGTTTCGCCGCAGGTCATACCACAGCAACACTTGGGTTCTGATGGTGTGTTGCCATAATAAGATGATGATGATGAATCTGCACTGACAAATGCCGCGGCATTGCCGGCAGAATTCCGCGCGGCGTCAACGATTTGGCTGCCGGCAGTATCGACCTGAGGCCCATACTGATAGGCTTGTACCGTAAAGGCAGTCCCTAAACACAACACACCCAGCATCGGCATGATTTTTCTCATTTCGTCCTTTCGGGGTTTCCACGCTTCCGTTTTCAAGTGCGACACTTTAGCGATTTATACCGATGAGCAAAAACAAGATCAATCAAATATAAAGTTCCGTAAATTGCATAAAGATATTGTATTTCGGCGACAACCCCGGAGAAACAACGTCTTGCAAGCAAGACGCATTTTGGCAGGGTTGAGCCGTTTGAAAATATTGGCAACCGCTCAAAAAACCGTATAATCCCGCCCCAAGGAGAAAATTATGGCTAAACCGCAGATTGCTATCGTAATGGGAAGTTCCAGTGACTGGAAAACGGTCGAGTGCTGTTTCCAAACCTTGGAAGAATTCGGAATCAAAGCCGAAGTGAAAGTCATGTCGGCCCACCGCACACCGCACGAAGCGTGCGAGTTCGCCGAAAACGCCGCCAAGAACGGATTTAAAGTGATCATCGGCGCGGCCGGCGGCGCGGCGCACCTCGCTGGAGTTCTCGCCGGACACACGATTCTTCCAGTGATTGGAATTCCGATGCCGGGCTGGGCGCTCGACGGACTGGATTCGCTGCTTTCGACCGTGCAGATGCCGAAAGGCGTTCCGGTCGCTACCGTCGCCATCGGCAAACCGGGCGCGATCAATGCCGCGATCCTCGCCGTACAAATGCTGGCGCTCTCCGATGTCAGTCTGAAACGCAAGCTGGTGGCCTACAAAGCCAAGATGCGCAAGGAAGTGCTGAAGTCGAACGACGAACTGCAGAAGCAGCTAAACAAATAACGAATATCGAACAAGGAACCGCAGAACGCCGAAGTGCAATATGCATTCCCTTCGAAATTCGATATTCCTTGTTCATTATTCGACATTCGATTTATGAACAAACTTGTTTCAATAAATCCTGCGCAGCCCGAGCCGGAACTCATCCGCCGGGCCTGTGCGCTTTTAGA
>CAZTEK010000082.1:0-6527 GCA_964612095.1 uncultured Verrucomicrobiota bacterium | reverse complement strand
TATTGAAGTCGTGGGCGACGCCGCCAGCCAGTTGGCCCACCGTTTCCATTTTTTGCGCCTGCCGGTATTCCTCTTCTTTATTCAGTTCAGCGGTAACATCCCTTTTCACCGCAACATAGTTTGTGATGACGCCCTTTGAGTCGAGTACGGGCGAAATGGTGGCCTCTTCAGTGTAAAGCGAACCGTTCTTGCGTTTATTAATGAACCGTCCGGTCCAGGTTTGTCCGGATAAAATCGTATTCCAGAGACCGCGGTAGAAAGCGGCCTCGTGCCTGCCGCTTTTGAGAACGCGCGGATTTTTCCCGATGGCTTCATTTTTCCGATAACCGGTGATCGTTTCGAACGCCGGATTGACATATTGAATAAGGCCTTGCACATCGGTGATAACCACGGCCTCTACGGTTTGATTAATGGCCGTTGACAGACGCAGGAGATTTTCTTCCGCCTTCTGTCGTTCGGCGATGACGCGGGCCTGTTGGATATTTTGGTAGGCCGCAGTGGAGAGTTGGTTTGCTAGCGTAAAAAGGGCCTGGGCGATTTTTTTAAAGCGTTCCAGTGGCATGCTCGGAACGTTGTAAAATGCATCCATAAACTGCTGTTCATTGGCGCCGATTTCCCGTGCGTAAATTCGCATCGCCTCGTCGGTTTGGGTTTCGTCACGTACCTGACCGATCAGCCAGTTAGCAACGTGCCGGTCGCCGACTGTAATGCTCACGCCAGCGTCCCACAAACCGCCGCTGAGGCAGGGTTGCACCACGGGGCCTTCGGGATGATGTCGGCCCAGTGCGGCGTCGGATTTGAAGCAGTTTGAACACCCTTTTTCAGTTTTGCGGATGATGTCGTTACACAGACAGGTGAAATTGCTGGGTTTGGTGATTGGGGTGCCGTCGGGCAGCGTGATAATGGATGCGACTCCGGTTGCGGCTGAAAATTCATCTTGAATACGTTGAAACTCAGCAAGATCAAACAAATCATCGAAGGCAATGTCGGCGGCTTGGCTTAGAGGGCGGGTGAGGGTGACAATTCGTTTTTCAATCGCCGCCTGCAGCTGCTTGAGCTCTGTGATGTCGACGGAGATACCGAAAGTGCCTGCTATTTTTCCATTTTCATCATAACGGGGGGCTTTGACGGTTCGATGCCATATTTCACCGGCGAGCTCTTCAATTTGAATGGGTTCTCTGGTTTGCATAACCTGTTGTTCATCGGCTCGTTTTTTATCAGCCTGCGCTTTTGGAAAAAGATCGTGGTCTGTTTTTCCGAGCAGGGCGGTTTTTGCTACCCCGAAGAAGTCGGCCATGTTTTGATTGACGCTGATAAATCGTCCCTCAAGGTCTTTGAAATAAACACGGGACGGTAGGGTATCCATAAACGATTGAAAGAGTGCTTGTTCAAATCTCAGTTGTTTTTCTGCCTCTTTCCGTTTTGTGATGTCGCGGATTGAGGCACAGATGTATTGTCGATTACCGTGCTGGATGAAGCTGTCGTGGATTTCGACTGGAATGATGCGCCCGTCTTTTGCGATTAACGCGGATTCTACATCTAATGTTTTTTCACGCGCTAATGCGGCAAAGGTTTCTGCAAAGCGTTCCGCGGGGAAGTTTTTGTCAATTTCCGGTACCGATAATTTTAGTAATTCATTTTTAGTGTAACCCAGCAACTGGCAGGCGGCTTCATTGGCGTACGAGAACCGTCCGTTTTGTTCAATCCAGAAAACCGCGTCGGCGGAATGATCTAGTGCAAACTGGGTCAGCTCTAGCCGTTTTTGGGACAGCACGGCATCTTCCGTCAGGTTGAGTGCAACTAAACGGGCGGCCATGAGCGCTTGGTTAGCCGCTTGCAAGTCAGCGGTGCGTTCGGCTACGCGGTGGTCGAGTTCTTGCGTCTGTTTTTCGAGTCGTGCATGAGTTAGTGAGTTTTTTAGAGCCAAGGCCATCACCGGTGAAATCAGTGTGATGACTCCCGCCGTTTCATCAATTCGGTCCATTCCGGGTATGTCGAATAGCAGCAACGTAGCCACCCATTCGCCGCCAACACGCAGGGGAAAACGCAACAGAGATTCGATATCAGCCCGTTCCAGCAAAGTCCGCAAAGGGTGCCCCAGCGGCAGGGCGTCGGTACGGTGTGGCAGTGCTGCCGTGATGTGCTCTGGACAAAACCGACTCAGTTCTTCGTTACTGAAAAGGGTTGCGCGGCGTTCAGGGCAGGCATGAATAAGACGGTGTGTGCCGACGTCTGCCATATGCTCAACCAGCAATATGGTACGGGCTCCAGTGAGTTCGCGCAATTGCTCCGTAAGTTTTTGGCCTATCAGGCTTGGGGCGGCGGCGGCGAGAAGTTCAGAGAAAACTTCCACCGCCATTAATCGGTCAGCATGGGTTGTCGGTTCGATCGAAAGATCAGGTTTCATGACGGTTCCTTTTGGGGCGGGCAAACTGTCGCGGTAGCCTCGGCTTCCAGTAGCAGGGCTAATAGATGATCCAGTGTCACCCGTTCGATCCGGCAGGGAATTCCAAGATGTGCGCTGCAATCGGCGAGCGTGTTTTCGGGCGCCGGAGTCAGTCCAGTATCCAGATAAACTAATTCACCGCAATGTTCGCTCATAAGGTCGTGGGCTACCTCGGCGGATAAACCCAGCTCGATCTGGAAGATTTTCCGCCAGCGTGCGGCCCATTCCGGTAACAGCATGAACGCATGGTGGTGCATCAGTTCGCGATAGCGCGCGGGACCCAATAGCATTTGTGCGCAGTTGATGGCGTTGACCCGTCCGACTCGGAATTGGCGAACCAGATCCAGCATCCGGCTGCAGCAGTCACCATACACGAGAACGAGGCGTCCGCCGGCGGGACCGGGCTGTTCCAGTGCCGTTTCCAGTGTGGTCTGCAACTGTTGAGGATCCATGTGCAGCATGGAGTCGAGAAAGCGTAACTCACCGCCGATTTTACCGCGGCGGTGTAGTTCCTCTAGTTCGGCCCTGAGGACGCCGCAACTCAGCCAGACGGTGGTGTCGCTCATAAAGTGCACCTCGTTTCGGCGGCGTATTCCTCGCTGGCTTTAATCATGGCATGGATATTTTCCGGCGGCGTACTCAGCGGCACATCGGCGGCGGAATTGCACAGAATGTAGCGTCCGGCAGGAGCGGCGGCCCGTAGACAGGCTAAGCTCTGCGTGCGAATTTCATCCACGGAAAGCGTCGGTAAACTTAAATTGTCTAAATTGCCGATGAGTAGCGGCTCTAGCCCGAGCGCTTGCCGCGCCGCCACCAGATTATCTTTTGAGCTGATAACGACACCCGCCAGTCCGGGCACGTTAGGCAATAGATCCAGAAGGTGCCCGATCCGTCCGCCGGTGTGGTGAAAAATCAGCGGACCGCGCACTTGAGCGAACGTGGCATGCAGATGAGGTAAAAATTTTTCAACGAATAAGTTACGTGGAGAGATTTCTGCCGAGGCGACGGATTCGGTGATAACAAGACCGGTGACGCCCGCATCAACTAACGCGTTGGCCCAAGACACGAAAAAGCAACCGGACCATTTCAGTAGTTGCTGGGCGGCGGGTTCATCGAACAGCACCGTTTCTAACCATTTTTCTAAACCGAGAATCATGATGGGTAGAGACCCCGGGCCGGGAATGGCCGCGAACAGCGGTACTTTTTTTTGGTAGAGTTTGGCCAATTGCCGGGTGGCATCCAGAATGATTGGTAATCGCGCGGTGCGGGTTGGGTCGGGTAGTGGTGAAGCCAGCGCGGCGGCGGCTTCGTAAAAGCCTGGACGCTTCATGTTGGGTGCTTGATGATCAAACCAGGCCACCTCGCCGCCGAAGGCTTCGGCGATGGCTACATAATCGAATGTGGCCAGCACCATATCGATCCCGAAGGTTTCCTGTACGGCTTGTTGTCCGGCGACGTAGGCATCGGCATCGCTGTAGAGTGTTCGAAGATCGGTATTAGTAAGTTTTCCGCCGTAGGCACCCAGAACGGCGAAGACCGGTACGCGGTCCGTCGGGTGACCCTGAAGGGTGTTCATGACCCGTTCGTACGCGTTCATGGTTTCGATTTCCCCTTCGCTTCGGCCTGCAACTTTTTGAACAATTCATCAACCCCAGCGGCATTTTGCGCGGTACCGTCTGCACCCACTTCTGCAACGAGGTCGGGCCGCCAGTTGAACACCGCGCCGCCAACCGCCAATTGTAGACGACCTTTCAGTCCGCGGGTATCAATCAGAGCGCGTAATTTACGAATATTTAGGGCTGTCGTTTGCATCATAGCGGACACACCAATTACGGAGGCTCCGACTTCAAGAGCCTTTTCTACGAATTGTTCCGGTAGGACATCGTTGCCTAGATCGTGGACATCCCAGCCTGCGGCACGCAGGAAGGCTCCCACGATACGCCGGCCCAGACTGTGGAAATCATCTTCGATGTTTCCAATAACCACAGGGTCGCGGTGCGGCGTGGCTGCGGCATCTGGCAAGCACCGTAACAACACATCTTCGGCAATCTTTGCCGCCACGAAGGTTTGCGCCAGCGAAATCGCTTGGTTCCCCCAAAAATCACCGAGTTTAGCGAGAGCTGGATCGAGAATCTCGATAATGATCTGTTTGGAGGACAATCCTTCCGCGAGAAGTTGGTTAACCACCACAACGGCACCTTGTCGGTCGGCGTTAAGCATCGTGCTAAGCAATTGGTCTATTCCACGAGTGAAAATGCTTTCAGCGGGGTTTTTCATTGCGAAGCCTCCTGATTTTTTGTGGCGGGTTCGTCGAAATTTAACAGGTAGGGTTGTGGCCGTCCGAGCTGGCTGCAGAGGTCGTTGATTTCCCGCTTCAGCTCAATCATGCGCAACTCCCGTTCCGTGACGATGCGGGTGAAGCGGGTGAGATAATCGTTATTTTTTTGTAGTTCGTCGGCCTGTTGTTTTAACGCCGCTTCAGCTTGCTTGCGTTCAGTGATATCCTGCATTGTGCCATGCATTTTTAGGGGGATTCCCTGCGTATTGAATTCCAGCTCGCCTAAACCATGAACCCAGCGTTCGGCTTGGTCATTGTGGCGGATAATACGGTACTCCTTATTGAACGGTTTTCCCTGTCCCAGAACTTCGTTTTTAAAATAATCGACCATCATCGTGCGGTCGTCGGGATGGATCATATTCGGCCAGCTATCGGCGGAGCGCACATAGTTCTCGTCGATCCCAAGCACCTTGTTCATCATGTCCGAACTTTTCCATAATCCTGTTTGGATGTTGAGAACGTACGTACCCAGTCCCGCGATGATCTGTGATTTGCGGAGCGCATGCTCGTTCTCTATCAGGACTTCCTGGGCGGCGCGTTCTTCCGTTTGATCCCGGAAAACCATCACGACGCCGGTTGTTTTTCCGGTTTCATTTTTAATCGGCGCACCGCTGTCAGCGATTGGAAGTTCACGCCCATCTTTGGTAATCAGGAGCGTGTGGTTGGCCATTCCGACGATGGTTCCTGCCGCCAAAACTTTGTCGACCGGATTTTCTACTGGTTGCCGCGTCTGCTCGTTAATGATTTTAAAAACCTTTTCCAGCGGCTTCCCAATGGCTTCTTTTTGACTCCAACCCGTTAATGATTCCGCCACGGGATTTAAATGCACAACAATTCCGTCGGTGTCGGTTGAAACCACGGCGTCACCGATTGAATTGAGCGTAACGCGTAATTTTTCCTCGCGGTCTTGCAGATGTTTCTGAGTTAGCCGGATTTTTGAAACGAAACGGTTTAGGACGATGAAAAGCAGTGTTGCTGTAAATGCGATAAAGAAAAAGCCCTTATAGGTCGACAAAATGCGCATCCGCTCGTTTGTGCTGGAAAACAGTGCGACCAGTTTGTCGGTAAAATAGATCCATAGTCCAGCTAGCAACAGGTAGGACAGAGTGACAACATACTCAAACGACAGTCCCATCGGGCGAGGGATTTTTTCCATACCGGATGTTTTGTGTGGTTTCATGGATTCTTTTCCGTTGCCAGTGTAATTCGGAGCAGTAGCGACGAATTGTAAATTTGGTCAATCCAGATCATAGCCATTCCCAACCATTTTTCTTGATGAGATTTCGTGTCTTTTCCCTATGAATGCCCTTGTCGGCTTCGACACTAAAACTTTGAGGGCAAAAAGCCAAATAAATCAGCGGTTCATCTACGTTTTATTTTATGGGAATGTGAAATTTAATTGGCGGGCAGGCCGTCTGGACGCTATCGTCCAGACTTTGGAAATTGAACAGGAGAACGCATGAAAGTTTTAGTTGCCGGCGGTGCCGGATATATCGGAAGTGTAACGACGGAGATGCTTTGTGATAAAGGGCATGACGTAACTGTATTTGATAACCTTGAACGAGGACACCGTGCGGCTATCGATCCGCGTGCGAAATTCATTCAAGGCGACCTGCGCCAGTCAGAAACCATCGAAGCGGCGCTCAAAAACGTAAAGCCGGATGCCGTGATTCATTTTGCCGCCTACATCGAAGTTGGCGAATCGATGGTCAATCCGTTGCCTTTTTTCGAAAATAATGTCGG